>NZ_CP065425.1:2458333-2765625 GCF_016772275.1 Heyndrickxia vini
TCGTCGAAACATAGTTCCTAGATGCTCTTGTAATTTCCGGCATAGAAATATAGCCATTAATTTTAAAATCTAATGAATGAACGGAAATTGGGATCATATTTTTAGCAATATTAACCCCGTAAATGGCAGCAAGTACTTGTCTCACATCACCATTTCCATTTGTTTGTAACAGTGTTCGATCATTATGACGTAAGCGGATAGATACTTCAGGATGAGCAAGTGCTAAACGATTCACAACATCTGTAATATTCCCTAGTTCAGTATGAATCGTTTTCATATACTTTAATCGAGCAGGTGTATTATAAAAAAGATCAGAAATCGTAATGTCTGTGCCGCGTCGACTAGGTGCTTTTTCATGGGCTGTAATTTTCCCACCATTAATCACAACTTTCGTCCCCGGGTTTTCTTCGGTTGCGGTTATCATTTCCAAATGGGAAACTGAGGCGATACTTGGCAATGCCTCACCCCTAAATCCTAATGTTTTTATCCGAAATAAATCATTTTCATCTTTTATTTTACTTGTGGCGTGTCGTTGAAAAGCAATTAATACATCATCCTCTTCAATCCCTGAGCCATTATCAATAATCCGAATTTTATTAAGGCCCGCTTCCTCTACATCAATTTCAACAACGGAACTACCTGCGTCAATCGCATTTTCCACAAGTTCCTTGACGACTGATGCCGGTCTTTCTACCACTTCGCCTGCCGCTATTTTATTTGATAAAACGTCGTCTAATTGAATAATTTTTCCCACTCGATCTCACCCCCTAACCTTTTAACTTTTTTTGCAATTCATATAAAGTATTCATTGCTTGTAACGGATTTAATTCTAAAAGATTAATATCTTTCAACTCTTCTACAATTTTCTTTTCCTTTGACGTTATCTCTTTTTTTTCTTTAGTGTCTGACTCTTCAAAAAAGGAAAGCTGCAGTGAATGGTCTTCAATCTTTGATACTGATTGCTCATTTTTGTTGTTTTGATTCTCTAATTGTCTAAGAATCTCGTTTGCCCGAACAATCAATTCTTTTGGCAATTCAGCCAATTCCGCGACATGAATACCATAACTTTTATCTGCAGGACCCTCTTTTATTTTATGCAGAAATACAACCGTTCCATTTTGTTCGATTGCACTAACATGAACATTTTTTAGCTGTGGAAGTGTTTCAGCCAATACTGTTAATTCATGATAATGGGTCGAAAATAAAGTCTTTGCCCCTATTCGCGTATGAATATATTCAATGATTGCCTGTGCAAGTGCCATTCCATCATATGTAGATGTTCCACGGCCAATTTCATCAAATAAGATAAGACTGTTTTTTGTTGCGTTAGCAATCGCATTTTTCGCTTCTAGCATTTCTACCATAAATGTACTTTGTCCAGAAATTAAATCATCGGCTGCACCAATACGTGTAAAGACTTGATCAAATATTGGCAAAATCGCCTCGCTAGCCGGAACAAAACAACCGATTTGAGCTAAAATTGATGTCAAAGCAATTTGTCGCATATACGTACTTTTCCCCGACATATTCGGCCCGGTAATTAACAGTAATTCTCTTTCGGCATCCATGTAACAATCATTTGGTACATATTCTTGTGCATTCATTACTTTTTCAACAACAGGATGGCGACCTTCTTTAATCATTACTTTTCTTTCTAAATTAAATATAGGTTTTACATAATGTCTTGACTCACTGATCGTAGCAAAGCATTGTAATACATCGATTTCACTTACTGTTTTAGCCAGGTTCTGTAGTCTTGGTATATACTCTTTTACAACTTCACGAATTTGAAGAAATAAATCGTATTCAAGTTCAACACTTTTTTCTTCCGCTTGTAAAATCAATGATTCTTTTTCTTTTAATTCGGGTGTTATAAATCGTTCGGCATTTGCTAATGTCTGTTTTCGGTCATATCGTCCCTCTTCAAGTAAATGTAAATTGGACTTTGTCACTTCAATAAAATAGCCAAATACACGATTATATCCGATTTTTAAAGACTTTATTCCTGTTCTACTTCTTTCTTCTTGTTCAAGTTGGGCTAACCAGTTTTTCCCGTTACGGCTAGCATCCCGATACTTATCAAGGTCCTCATTGTAGCCATCTTGAATAATTCCTCCCTCTTTAATAGAAAGTGGGGGGTTATCAATAATTGCTCTTTCAAGGACATCTATTAACTCTTCACACGGATCTAATTGTTCAACGAAATCTAATTCGAGTTGCCCTATTAATTGCTGTATGTTTGGTATTTGCTGAAGTGAATTTTTTAATTGAATTAAATCACGCGCATTTACATTTCCAAATGCTACACGACCAGCTAATCTTTCTAAATCATAGACTTCCTTTAATTGTTCTCTAATATCTTGTCTTTCAAAAAAGTGCTCAATAAACGTTTGGACAACGAATTGTCTTTGTTCAATATCGCTTTGATTAATTAATGGACGGTCAAGCCAATGTTTTAAAAGACGTCCTCCCATTGCCGTCATCGTTTCATCTAATAACCAGAGTAAAGACCCCTTTTTTCCTTTCGAACGAATGGTCTCGGTGATTTCTAGATTACGTTTCGAATAATAATCTATTTTCATAAATTGATTAATTTCGACAATTGAAACAGGCTGCAAGTGATCCAAGTTTCTTTTTTGTGTTCGATACAAATAATTAAGTAGGCGGACAATAGAAATTCTCATTGAATGTTCATTAATAGGAGCTAATAGTTTTAGATAGTCTGGTTTCTCTAATATATCGTCTTCGACTGAAATTGTCGCATTCAAACGTTCTTGTAACTGTTTTTGCAACTGATCATCAATTTGTGATGGTACAACCACCTCTTTTGCGCCAATAATTGATAGTTCATTCAATACAAGATCAAAGTGATTCTCAATTATCGTTACACTATTTTCTCCTGTCGAAAGATCTGTATAAGCGATCCCATACCCATCTTCGAAAATTGAAATGGCTGCAATATAATTATTTTCCTTTTCCCTTAAACCTTTACCATCCATTTTCGTTCCCGGAGTTATAAGCTGGACTACTTCCCTTTTTACAACACCTTTTGACTGTTTAGGATCTTCTACCTGTTCACAAATAGCTACCTTATGACCTTTTTCAATCAATACGTCGATATAGTTTGCAGCGGCATGGTAAGGAACCCCACACATTGGTATCCGTTCGCTACCACCTCCATCTCGACTCGTTAACGTAATTTCAAGCTCTTGAGAAGCTTTTAACGCATCTTCAAAAAACATTTCATAAAAATCACCTAGGCGAAAAAATAAAAAGGCATCTTTATAATCTGCCTTTACTTGTAAATATTGTTGAATCATCGGAGTATATTGACCCATTTTCTACATAATCCTTTCCGTACATGTTACTATTTGATTCTCCTATTATATCATAATCTATTTATTTTCTTTATTGAAAACAACATTTGGAAACAAATAGTCCTACTATTATTCTTGGATAAATTCCAAAAATTCAAGTCTATTACCAAATGGATCACTTACATGTATGCGTTTTCTGCCTTCAATTACGGGCTCTTCCTTCATAGCAATTTGATTGCTAACCAAAATACTTTTTAGTTCTTCAATATTTTTCACAATTAATCCCGGATGTGCTTTTTTCGCTTCTCTAAAATCCGCTTCAACTCCAATGTGTAGTTCTTGATTCCCGCACTGAAACCAACAACCCCCACGTCCTTTTAAAATTTCCGGCTTTTTAATTTCAGGTAAACCAAGAATCGCGCCATAAAAAAACCTCGCTTTTTCTTCACAACCTTTAGGAGCAGCTAACTGTACATGATCAATACCATGAAATAAAAATTTCGTCATGATGATTCCCCTTTATCATTTTATTTACTTTTATCATAATTCAATTGGAGAGATTTTACACTTACAAGAATCTTATGAAGAGTCATAAGAAATAAATGATTTTACACTATCAAAAAGAAAAACTAGGAGAGGTTCTCCTAGCCTAATTTCGATTATTTATGTGATTACTCCTCTTCTGTTCCTACTAAAAAGTCTGGATTTAGTTCTTCGAATTCTTCGTCTAATTCATCTTCCCATTCTTCATCATCGCAGTCACAACCATCAGGATTTATAGCTACACAAACCTTTGTTTCTCCGATGACTTCAACGAGAAATTCTCTTTCAACATTGACAATCACCTTATTTCCATTCGGTGAAATTACAGCTTCGATACAATTAGGTTGCTGTAGTACTCTTGCAACAACTTCCTTATCGTCAAGGCAATCAGGATCACGATAATTCAATTTAACAATGTCACAGTATTCCACTTTTTCAGTGACAACCGATGTTTTCGTATTGTCACTATGAGAATACCAGACATTTATATCGTATGAGCCATTTATTTCGACATTTTTGCCTACTTTCTTAGCTTCATACTTATGGTTTATAATCCAGCAACCTAATATGCTCGATGGATGATGCGGTGGGCAGATCGTATGATTGGACTGTGTAAATTTACGTCCTTTCGCTACGACCGCTTTAGTTATTATTTCTCTATATTCTGCCATTCGAGCGAAACCTCCTCATTTATTTTCATTTCATCCTATGCATGGCAATCGTCTATTGTGCGAATAATTTCTGGATGCCCTATGACCGACTAATTGCTGTTCATTTATTGCTAACAACTAGTTTAAAAGAGCTCTGCTAAATAAATTATTGAAAAAGTTTATGGGTTATTTCATTATATGTAAACAGGATGTTTGTGTTCTAGGCACAAGGTTTTTACCCTACAATAAATTATTTAAATTTGAACTTTTAATGCAAAAAAAATAAGCCATCAACTTGATGGCTTATCGATATTAATCACATCTACCTGCTACACTGTTTTTTACTTTAGAGCCGGTTTCACCTGCTAACAGGTCACCACCAGTAGAAGTAATAATTTCATCCGTTACTGTACTGGAAATAGTTGCAGCAACAATTTGTAATAAATCATTTACATCAGCTTGTGATTGTTTAAATTCCTGTACAATAGGAATTTCATCCAACTCTTCTTCAATTTTCTCGATTTTTTCTTCTACCATTTTTAATGCTTCTGTTTTCCCATAATGTTGAAAGTTTACAGCTTGTTTCTGTAAACTTTTAATACTTGCAATCATTTCACGCACTTTTTGATTCTCATTGATTTGTGCCTCGGCACGTTTGAAAAAATCAACTTCTTCCGTTTCCGAGATCATTTTTGCTACTTCTGTCGCGCGTTCAACAATTTCATCCTTAGTATAACGTTTCATCAATTACTTCACCTCTACCGCTTCTATTTGTTCAATCATCTCACCATTCAATGACCATGTTTTTGCATCAGTAATTTTTACTTTAACTAGTTTACCTATCGCAGATTTCGGCCCGATGAAGTTAACAAGTTTATTTTTGCGTGTATAGCCGGCTAATACATCTGGGTTATTTTTACTTTCACCTTCAACTAGCACTTCCACAACTTGTCCTTTATATTTTTCTAACGCTTCTCTTGACAATTGATTCACTAAATCATTTAATCGTTGAAGTCTTTCTTTTTTCACTTCCATCGGCACATTGTCCTTCATTCTTGCAGCCGGTGTACCTTCACGAGGTGAATAAATAAATGTATATGCCATTTCAAAGCCTACTTCACGATAAAGTGAAAGTGTTTCTTCGAACTGTTCTTCTGTTTCATTTGGAAAACCAACGATAATATCAGTAGACAGTGCTACATCAGGTATTGCTTCTTTAATTTTTCCGACAAGTTCTAAGTAGCGCTCACGTGTATATTTACGAGCCATAATTTTTAATACATCACTAGAACCTGATTGAACTGGTAAATGAATATGTTCAACTAAATTTCCCTTTTTCGCTAATACTTCTACTAAACGATCGTCAAAATCACGCGGATGACTGGTCGTAAAACGAATACGCGGTATATCAATTTTTCGTAATTCGTCCATTAAGTCGCCAAGACCATAAGTCATGCCTTCTAAATCTTTACCGTAGGCATTTACGTTTTGGCCCAATAAAGTAACTTCTTGATATCCTTGAGCAGCTAAATGGCGAACTTCTTGAATGATATCCTCAGGACGTCTACTGCGTTCTTTTCCCCGTGTATATGGAACGATACAATATGTACAGAATTTATCACAACCGTACATAATATTGACCCATGCTTTAATATTTCCTTTACGTACTTTTGGAAGATTTTCGATGACGTCGCCTTCCTTAGACCATACTTCGACAACCATTGCTTTTGACATATATGCTTCTTTCAGTATTTGCGGCAAGCGATGAATATTATGTGTCCCAAAAATCATATCGACATGGTGATGCTTTTCAAGAATTTTATTAACTACAGATTCTTCTTGAGACATACAGCCACAAACACCAACTAGTAAATCTGGCCGTTCTAGCTTCAATGGCTTTAAATGCCCAATTTCACCAAATACTTTGTTTTCTGCATTTTCACGAATTGCACAAGTATTAAGAAGGATAACGTTTGCGTCATCTACAGAATCAGTTGGTTCATAACCTAATTGCATAAAAATTCCGGCCATTACTTCAGTATCATGTTCATTCATTTGACAGCCGTATGTACGGATATAAAATTTTCGTCCGTTACCCATACCTTTAAATTCTTCGGAAATATCAAAGTCTTTATGATATTTGACTTCTTCTTTCCCACGTCTTTTTGCCTCTTTTAAATTTGGTGGGATATAAACGGATTGAAAATACTTGCTATAATCCTTTTCGGATTTTTTGTCCGCAGAATTAGCAGTGTTTACTTGTTGTCCCTCGAGGCGTTGCTTCTCGTTCATGAAATACCCCTTTCTAATTGGTTGATTCTATTGCATAATGAAAAAATATTTTTTCCCATTTCATTATAATTGCATTTATACACATTATTCTAGTATAAAGGCTTTTACAAATGAACACAATACTACATGCTTTTTGTCGAAAAAAGGTCAAATATTAGAAAAATAAAAGGAGCTTAGTGAATACTAGGCTCCTTGAATGATTTTGGTTGTGTTATCTTGGTTCAACGATTAACTTTATCGCCGTTCTTTCTTCCCCTTCAATTAAAATATCTGTAAAAGCTGGAATACATATTAAATCAACACCACTTGGTGCAACAAAACCTCTTGCAATGGCCACAGCTTTTACGGCTTGATTCAATGCGCCTGCACCGATTGCTTGAATTTCTGCCCCACCTCTTTCACGAAGAACACCGGCAAGTGCACCAGCTACAGAATTAGGATTAGACTTTGCTGAAACTTTTAATATTTCCATTTCTTCTCCTCCTTGTATTTTCCCAATACCGAATGTCCAATTTGTGTGTGAACAATCCTGGTATAATCATTCCATTGCTACTATATTCACACAAAATCATTTCTATTCCGGCTTGTTCGAAAAAAGAGGATGTTTTTATGAAAAAAATTTACTCTGCTATAAATAAATGATCGTCATTTATAAGAATAGTTTCTATTTTATTCGCTTTTCCAGTCTTCCTATCCAAGTCAATAAGACAGGCACTAAGCTGCTTTCTACCCTCTTTAGGCACTTCAAATCGAACTGGCAGACTTGTTATAAATTTCTTTATAACTGCTCCACGTTCCATACCTAATATCCCGTCATATGGACCAGTCATCCCTACGTCAGTTAAATAGGCAGTTCCATTCGGTAATATCCGATTATCAGCTGTTTGTACATGTGTATGTGTACCAACTACCGCAGTAACTTTACCATCTAAAAACCAGCCCATCGCCTGCTTTTCGCTTGTTGCCTCTGCATGAAAATCAACAAATATAATATTGGTTTTCGTTTTTGCTTTTTTAATCAGCTCTTCCGCTGTCTTAAAGGGACAGTCGATTGCCGGCAGAAATGTACGCCCTTGCAAACTTATAACTGCTGCTTCAATTCCATTAACCTTGACAAAAGATACCCCTGTTCCGGGAGTTCCTTCAGGAAAATTCCCTGGTCTAACCAAGTATTTGGCTTGGTCAATGAATTCAAATATGTCTTTATTGTCCCATGAATGGTTACCTAAAGTAACTATGTTTGCCCCATCGTTTAAAAATTGCCGATAAATTTTATCCGTAATTCCCCGGCCTCCAGCGGCGTTTTCACCATTGACAATCGTTAATTCAGGACGATATTTTGATTTTAATTTAGGTAAGTATTCTGAAATCATTTCCCGTCCCGGGGAGCCAACTACATCCCCAACAAATAATATTTTCATGTATGTGTTTCCTCTCTACTCTTGGATAAATCTTAATTTAAGGTCGCTGTTAAACTATTGATTTTAAGCTACAGGTACTCGCTTTCTGCGGGCGCTTCGCATCTACCGATCCAATCAAAAGTGTAAAAATCTTTACACAGCCAATAAAAAAATTATGTACTCATACTATTATTGCACGAACTTTTCATTTATATCAAAGCGCAAAAATAAAATAAAGCGGTGTAGAGTACACCACTTTATTTTGCATATTCAACAGCCCTTGTTTCACGAATAACTGTTACCTTTATATGTCCAGGATAATCTAATTCCCCTTCTATTCGCTTCCGTATATCACGAGCTAAGCGATGTGCCTCAAGGTCATTAATTTGTTCTGGTTTAACCATGATTCGTACTTCTCGTCCTGCTTGTATCGCAAATGATTTGTCGACACCATCATATGATTCAGATATTTCTTCTAGCTTTTCAAGTCGTCGAATATAGTTTTCTAAAGTTTCACTACGAGCCCCCGGTCTTGCTGCCGACAATGCATCTGCAGCGGCAACTAATACAGAGATAATGGAAGTTGGCTCAGTATCACCATGGTGAGAAGCTATACTATTAATAACTACTGGGTGTTCTTTGTACTTAGTCGCTAGCTCAACCCCAATTTCCACATGACTTCCTTCAACTTCATGATCAACAGCTTTTCCAATATCATGAAGAAGTCCTGCTCGGCGGGCAAGTCTTTCATCTTCCCCTAATTCAGCCGCTAAAAGGCCTGATAAATGGGCGACTTCAATAGAATGTTTTAATACATTTTGTCCGTAACTTGTACGGAATTTCATTCGACCTAATATTTTGATTAGATCTGGATGGAGACCATGTACATCGACTTCAAAAGTAGTCTGCTCACCAATTTCTCGGATATGTTCGTCTACTTCGCGTCTTGCCTTATCCACCATTTCTTCGATTCGTGCTGGATGGATGCGGCCATCTTGAACTAATTTCTCTAATGCGATACGCGCTGTTTCTCTACGAATAGGGTCAAAACCTGAAAGAATAACTGCTTCAGGTGTATCATCTATTATAAGATCAATACCAGTCAACGTTTCAAGCGTTCGAATATTCCGTCCTTCACGACCGATAATTCGTCCTTTCATTTCATCGTTCGGCAGATTCACTACAGAGACTGTTGTTTCTGCAACATGTTCCGCAGCACATCGTTGAATGGCAAGTGAAAGGATGTTTTTTGCCTTTTTATCCGCTTCTTCTTTCGCGCGATTTTCGCTTTCTTTAATCATCATTCCTAAGTCGTGCGAAAGCTCATTTTCTACCTTTTTGATAATAATCGCTTTTGCTTCGTCACGGGTTAGGCTAGAGATGCGTTCAAGTTCAGTCTTTTGTTTCTGCATCATCTCATCCACTTTGCTTTCCATCGCTTCTATATGTTGTTGTCTTTGATTAAGAGAGTCCTCTTTCTTTTCAAGCGTCGCTTCACGCTTATCTAAAGATTCATCTTTGCGGTCGAGGTTCTCCTCCTTCTGCAATAATCGATTTTCTTGTTTTTGCAATTCATTTCTTCGTTCACGAAGTTCACTTTCAATATCAGTACGAAGTTTATGATTTTCATCCTTCGCTTCTAACAGGGCTTCTTTCTTTAAAGCTTCTGCCTCACGCTTCGCATCTTCAATGATTTGTTCGGCGGCATTTTTTGCTCCTGCTATTTTTGCTTCAGCAATGGACTTGCGTAAAAGATAACCAACAACTACACCGACGAGGCCAAGCAAAATGGAGATGATTACACTAATAGGTTCCATCATTTCACCTCCTCTTGCTATGATCTTTTATCATGTTTCAAACATGTCGGCTGTTACATTGTTACATAGGTTTCAATATACAGCGCTAGGGCTTCAAAATCAATTTTAAAAAAATAAAATTATACATACTAATTTTATAGTTGTGTCATTTTATTGTCAAGGGCTTATCCTTGTTTATTAACATTATATGTCAAAAAGTATGAAATTTTAACGAAAAATGCGATTATTTCAAAAGTGTAAAAAAATTGCAAAGTCACGTTTTATGACTTTGCATAGATACATCTTATAAATCTAGTTCTTCTTGCTCTTCTTCGATTGGAGCTACCTTTTCATCATCTAAACCGTAATGATCACGAATTTTATACATAACTTCATCACGAACCGCAGGATTTTCTTTTAAGAAAAGCTTTGCATTTTCACGCCCTTGACCTAATCGCTCATCGTTATATGAATACCATGATCCACTCTTCTGAACAATATCAAGTTCGGACGCCATATCAATGATTTCACCTTCTCTAGAAATCCCTTCACCGTACATAATGTCTACTTCAGCCACACGGAACGGCGGTGCAACCTTATTTTTCACAACTTTTACTTTTGTTTTATTACCTACAATATCGTTACCTTGCTTTAATTGTTCGGCACGGCGTACTTCAAGACGTACGGAAGAATAAAACTTCAATGCACGTCCTCCAGGTGTTGTTTCGGGATTACCAAACATAACGCCTACTTTTTCCCTAATTTGGTTAATGAAAATCGCAATTGTTTTTGATTTATTGATTGCACCTGAAAGTTTACGCAATGCTTGCGACATCAAACGCGCTTGTAAACCAACATGAGAATCTCCCATTTCACCTTCAATTTCAGCTTTTGGTACAAGTGCAGCAACGGAATCAATTACGATAATATCAATTGCACCACTTCGTACAAGTGCTTCAGCAATTTCAAGGGCCTGCTCACCAGTATCAGGTTGAGATAAAAGCAATTCATCAATATTTACACCCAATTTTTGGGCATACACAGGATCAAGTGCATGTTCTGCGTCGATAAATGCTGCTTGGCCACCCTTTGCCTGTACTTCAGCAATAGCATGTAAGGCTACTGTTGTTTTACCTGAACTTTCAGGTCCGTAAATCTCAATCACTCGACCCCTTGGGTACCCACCTACACCTAATGCAACATCAAGTGCAAGTGATCCACTAGGAACTGTTGAAATTCTTCTATCTGTTTGTTCTCCTAGTTTCATAACGGAACCTTTACCGAATTGTTTTTCTATTTGTTTCAAAGCCATTTCTAGGGCTGCTTGACGATCACTCACTATATATTTCCTCCCTTTTAATTGCGCTATTTTAACGGATTTGTTTTTGCAAATCTACTTTCTTTAACTATAACTGTTTTTTACTAGTTTGCCAAGTAAAAAGTCGAACATTTATTCGTCTATTTTCATCAAAAAAAATGGGTGATTTTCAAATTTTCACCTTAGGAAAAAAATAATAATCCAGTACAGATGGGTACTGATAATAAAATAATAGTTAAAAAAAAAACAAAAGAATGGCATGGCCATTCTTTATGTTGTAAGTTCATTAATTAAATAATGACACCCATATTTCATTGTTCGTATACGATTACTATTTCTTGAACTTGCTAATTCTAAAAGAAAAGTTTTGGTTGCTTTATTTTTTTGTGCAATTCCAATCCATACAGTTCCTGCAGGTTTTCCCTCTAATGGATCCGGTCCCGCGACTCCAGTAAAACTTATCCCGATTGTTGAATCTAGTTCTGACATAATATTTTCGGCTAATTCCGCAGCACATTCTTTACTTACAGCCCCATAATGTGAAAGTGTTTCTTTTTTGACGTTCACTAGTTTCATTTTTGCTTCATTTGTATAACAAACGACACCGCCTTTTAATATAGAGCTAACTCCGGAAAAGTTACCCATATTTGATTGAAATAAGCCAGCAGTCAAGCTTTCTGCACACGCGATGGTTTGGTTATTTTTATTTAATAACGTAATTAATTCTTGCATTAATGATGTATCATCATATCCATAGAAATAATCACCTACTCGAAGAAGAATTTCTTCTTCCGCTTGTTGTATTAACTTCCACGCCTCACTACTTGATTGATGCTTGGCAGTAATTCTCAAGGTCACTTCGCCTTCAGATGCTAACGGAGCAATTGTGGGGTTTGTTTGACGATCCAAAATATCTACAATTTCCGTCTCCAACTGTGCTTCACCAATTCCAAAAAAACGAAGAACTCTGGATTCTATTTTTTGATGTTCATCTAAGGTCTCTAAAATTGCATTTCTGCCATAGTTAATAAACATAGGTTCCATTTCATGTGGCGGTCCAGGTAAGAGCATATAGAAATGCAATCCATTTTTTAAAAACATCCCCGGTGCCATCCCATTCTCATTTGGTAAAACTATCGCACCTTCCAACACAAGCGCTTGTTTTTTATTATTCTCTGTCATCACACGTTTCGTTCTTTGAAAATATTGTTCAATTGAAACCATTGCGTCGTGATCAGTTACGAGTTTCTTTCCGATATGGGCTGCAATCGTTTCTTTCGTTAAATCGTCCTTAGTAGGTCCAAGTCCACCTGTAAATATAATTAAATCCGCACGATTTTCAGCTATTTCTATACTTTGCTCTAATCGAACAGGGTTATCGCCAACAACTGTTTGGTAATATACATTTACTCCAATTTCAGCTAAACGCTCTGAGATATATTTTGCATTTGTATTAACTATTTGTCCGAGTAAGAGCTCTGATCCTACTGCGATAATTTCAGCCTTCAATTAAACATCGCCCTTTCTAATATTAATATTCTTATTTAGAATTAACAAAAACATGACGATTTTTATATAAATAATCCCATCCGGACCAAATAGTGAAAACTAATGAAATCCATAGTGCAATATTCGCTAATGGAAACCCATCTTCACCAAAAGGAAAATTATGCAAAAGCATTAAAGCAATAGCAATTGTTTGAGTCCACATTTTTATTTTCCCTGGCATTGCTGCTGCTACAACTTCTCCTTCACTGGCAGCTAAAATAGCTCTTAATCCTGTTACAGCGAATTCACGACTGATAATTATAATAATAATCCATGATGGTGCAGTACCTAGTTCAACTAAAATAATAAAAGCTGCAGAAACAAGTAATTTGTCAGCTAATGGATCTAAAAACTTTCCTAAATTCGTTACTAAATTATGTTTTCTAGCATAATGACCATCAATAAAGTCAGTCACAGATGCTACGATAAAAATTAGAGCAGCTACAAAATGGGTAACTGGCATTTCAGCATTGATTAGATCTATCGTTCCCCAATTGAATGGTGCCACCATAACAATGACAAAAATGGGTATCAAACAAACTCGTAATACAGTGATTCTATTTGGTAAGTTCACAAATCTTTCCTCCATAATCTATACTTGTCTATAAAAAGCTTCTTAAATATATTATCTCTTACTAAAATTAATATTTGCAAGAAAAATAGCCATCAATTGATGACTATTCAGTTTTTGATGGTTCAAATTGAATTGTTATTTTTTGTGTATAGTTATCATTTGGATAATCAAATTTTTCACCATTTATATATATATCTGTTTCAGGAGTTTTTCCGATATTAAGTATTATTTGTTTTTCTTTAGATAGATCAATTGTTTGGCTTTGTCCATCTTTCAATATCCCATTAAAATAGGAATGTCCTGAATCGTTTGTTACACCAACCCAAGCTTCACCATTGGATGATAACTTAACTTCAAATTTATCAGTGTTTAATAGTTGGTATGTGGAATATTTCCCACTAGTATTAACAACTTTTAATTTTTGTTTTGGTTCTTCAACCGTTTTATTTGTTTCATCTTGCGTTTTTTCTATGCTATTATCTTTGTTATTATTTTGCTTGTCATTCTTTTCTGCAGGTTTATTGCTTTGTTTAACCTCTGAAGACTCGATCGGTGTTTCTTTTGTTCCTCCGAGTTTTTCCTTATTGTTTGATCCCGAATATTTTGTTACTAAAAACCAGATAAGAAATATTGCAGCAATTATAAACACAGCTACTAATATTTTTGGAAATAGATCAAGAATTTTCGAAGAACTTGGAGAAACAGTTTTTCTCGATTGAACACGAGAAATTTGTTCTGGTAATTCTTCATGATAAACTTCAGGTACTTCATTTTTATATTCATCGAATACTTGGTCTGTTTCAAGGCCTACAGCTTCCGCGTACTGTTTAATAAATGCCCGAACATAAAATTTCCCAGGCATCATATCATAGTTTCCTTCTTCAATGCCTTTTAAATATCGTTTTTGAATCTTTGTCATTTCTTGTAAATCATCTAAACTTAGGCCTTTAGCCTGCCTAGCTTCTTTCAGTCGACTCCCTAATTCTGTCACACATTAACACCTGCCAATCTAATAATCAAATCCTCCAAAACCCGAATCGCTAAAAAAATTATTATTTTCAATTACTTCATATGTAATTTCTTGATTAGGGCTATCACGCAATTCTATGATATAGTCAAAGTCTTCCAACGAATATTCAGTATTTTGGACGAATACGTCAGGATGTTCAATTACCTTTACCGCAGATAGCCGCATAATTTCCCTTACTAGCTGCCAATGCCGCTCATCTGCACGTTGAGTGGAAACAATCCCGTCAAGTATGAAAATATTTTCGGAACTATACTCGTCTTTAATTAATTGATTTCGAATGGTTTGTTTTAATAATGTAGAAGATACAAATAACCATTTTTTATTTGCGCAAACACTTGCAGCAACGACAGATTCTGTTTTTCCCACACGTGGCATCCCACGGATTCCTATCAGTTTATGACCTTCCTGTTTAAACAATTCAGCCATGAAATCAACGAGCAATCCTAATTCATCACGAATAAAACGGAAGGTTTTCTTGTCATCTGCATCTCTTTGTATGTATCTCCCATGTCTAACCGCTAATTTATCACGTAATTTTGGTTCACGAATTTTTGTTATTTTAATTGTTTCCATTGTTGCTAATATTGATTCTAATCTTTCGATTTGTTCTTCATTCTTCACTAATAACAAAAGACCCCGTCGGCCATCATCTACGCCATTAATGCTAATTATATTTATAGAAAGCATACCTAATAAGGATGAAATATCACCTAATAACCCTGGTCGGTTTATTTGAATTTCATATTCTAAATACCATTCTTTGCGATCCACATAAACCCCCACCAATCTTTTTTCAAATCATCTAGCTTATATGATAAATGATTTTACTATAAGATGAAAGGAAAAAGTAGCCTATTCAGTAAGAAATGAAAAAATGAACGAAATTTTTTCGTTAATAAACTATGCAGCTGCTAATCGTTCTAGTGCCAGCATTTTGGTGTTCTGTTTTGGAACAATATATAAAAAAAGAGGGGTTTTTCCCCTCAAGTAATTTTGATTCTATTAGTGTGTTCCATTGTTTTGAACAAGCTTTACCATTACGTTAGCAATAGCTTGCTGTTCTTCTTGGGAAGCGACAGACCATAGGTCGGAAAGAACTCTTTGTTGCTCATTTTTAGGATCAACTTGTTGAGAAAGATAGTCTCCTACCTGTTCTGCCATTTGGTTAATCGTATCTTGAGACATTCCTTGTTGTTTTGCTTGATTTAATCGGTCTCCGAGAAAATCTTTCCATTGGTTCCAGTTGTCTAATACTGACATTTGTTCAAACCTCCTTTAGTAAGTTCCAAATTATTTTCTCTCAAGGAGGCTGTTTTTATTCATAATTTTTTATGTGTACCATCCACCGTTAACGGATAAAACTTGTCCTGTTATATACGATGATTTTTCTGAAAGTAAGAAGGAAATAGTGTTAGACACTTCGTTTGGACTGGCAAATCGTCCAATCGGAATATCTTCTTCAATCTCCAGCTTTTCTTCCTGTGAGAACATAGCAAGCATATTCGTGTCAACGGCACCGGGTGCTACTGCATTGATACGTACTCCGTTCCGTGCTACTTCCTTACTGAAAGCTTTTACAAAAGCGAGCTGTGCCCCTTTAACAGTAGAATATGCTACTTCACACGAAGCACCCGTTTGCCCCCATATGGAACTAACCAATACAATTTGGGAGGTAGAATTTCTCATTAATTTCGGTAAAAGTTCTTTAATGATTTTCATAGGTGCATACATATGGATTTTCCACATTTTATTGAGAATTTCATCAGGCGTATCAATAAATAATCCATAATGTGAAATCCCACTTACATAACATATGGCATTGATGTGAAAAATGTTATTTATGAGTTTTTCAATTCCTTCATCTGTTGAAAGATCTGCTTGAATAGGAATTAATTCCACGTCATATGGAGTGAGTTCGTTTAGCAATTGCTTTACTGCGACTGTGTTCTGATTGTAGTGTAAATATAAGTTCCATCCTTTTTTAGCCAATTCAATGGCCGTTGCTTTCCCTATTCCCCCACTAGCACCAGTTATTAATACATATTTTTTCATCTAAACTCTCCTAATTAACATAACATCGAAAAAGAAAAACCCGGAATTTCCGAGTTTTACTCTATTATCGGTTTATTTATTTGGGACAACTTGACATACCGTAAAGCGGTCTTCTTTGAAGAACTGTTCTGCCGCGCTTTGTAAGTCGACAAAAGTAATTTTCTCCAATGTTGGTACAACATCAAAAAGATTCATTTCATTAAATGAATACCTCGTAAATTGATTTGCGATAAAATCGGGAGAATTTAGTTGTCTTAAAAATCCGCCAATTTTCTTTTTCTTCGTCCTCTCAAGTGCCTTCTCACTAATATGTTGACCGTTTTTAGCGTCTAACATTATTTTTTGTAGCTTTTCGGCCAAAACATCTGGTTTTTCTGTATCTCCTCCTACCATCGAAAACCCAAATCCTTCTTCTTGTGTGTAGTCATAGGAGAATGTTTCGTCGATTAATCCGTCATTATACAAATCAAAATAATTTTCTGAGCTTTTCCCGAAAAGAATATCAAGTAAAATATTAATTGTTAATTCATTTTTTAACATTTTTTCTCCAGTTTGATTAACATCACATGCTTTTACACCAACTAGACATTTTGGCGTTTGCACATTCATTTTTAATATACGTTTCTTTTCAGCTACTTGTGGCGGTTCATTTTCAAAACGACGCTTAATTTCAGACATTTCTTTATAATTCTTTTTCTTTTGGTTATCACGAATCAGTGTCATGATTTGATCTGGATTAATTGGTCCAACAACAAAGATAAGCATATTGCTTGGATGGTAAAAGGTATGATAGCACTCATACAATAGTTTATCTGTAATAGGTGATATAGACTCAATAGTTCCAGCGATATCTATTTTTACCGGGTGATGCTGATACATATTTTCAATGACGCCAAAGTATAAACGCCAATCCGGATTATCATCATACATCGTAATTTCTTGGCCAATAATCCCTTTTTCTTTTTCTACTGTTTTCTCAGTAAAATAAGGGCTTTGTACCATATCGATTAGTGTTTCTAAATTTTTGTCAACATTGGATGTGCTAGAAAATAAATATGCTGTTCGATTGAAAGTAGTGAACGCATTGGCTGAAGCCCCTTGCTTACTAAATTGTTGGAATACATCGCCATCTTCCTTTTCAAATAATTTGTGTTCTAAGAAATGGGCAATGCCATCAGGTACTCTTTTGAATTCATTCGAATCTAATGGGACAAAATCATTGTCGATGGAACCATATTTTGTCGTGAATGTAGCAAATGTTTTACTGAAACCTTCTTTAGGTAAAAGATAAACATTTAGACCATTTTCCATTTTTTCATAATAAAGCGTTTCTTTTAATTGTTCAAATTCAATTTTTTTCATGATTCATTTCCCTCCATTCCTGTTAAGAAATAGATTGTATCCAATTCAATCTTTTCAGCTACTTTCGTAATATCTTCTTTCGAAGCATTGTTCACTCCTGCTATCCAGTCATCCACTGTTAAGTTTTGATGCCCAATTACATTATGATAAAGTATCTCTACCAAACCTCTTGATGTGTCCGTAGTTTCCAGAAGCTGATTATTAATAACCGCTTTCGTTTGAACTAATTCTTGGTCCGAGAAATCCCCATTTTTCATTGCTTCCATTTGTTCGCGAATAATTGTAACAGCTTGATCATAGTTCTTAGCTTCGATACCGCTCATTACCATTAATAAGCCCTTATGACTCTCAAGACGGCTTGCAGCATAATAAGCTAAACTTGCTTTTTCACGGACATTTATAAATAGTTTTGAATGTGAAAAGCCACCGAAGATTCCGTTAAAAACCTGTAAGGCAAAGTAATCATCATCACCAAATTGGACATTTGTACGGTAACCAATATTTAATTTTCCTTGCTTAACATCTTGTTTTTCTTTTATTTCTTTTACCTCATCAATTTGAACGCTATTCCGGTTTTCTAATTTAACTGGTGAGCGGTCCTTAAATTGTAGATTTTCACAAAATGTTTCCACTTCTTTTTCATCCACATCACCAATAATATATAAGTGCAATTCATCCTCATTGATTGCTTTTTGGTAATAGTCATATAAACTTTTGGGAGTGATTTCATCAACTTTTTCACTCAGACCATTTGCATCAAGGGCATAAGCTTCACCTTTACACATTTCTTCCACTAATCGGACACTGGAGTATCGCATTTTATCATCATATATTGATTGGATTCTTTGTTTTAATGTTCTTTTTTCCTTTTCTACTGTTTCGGAATGGAAAGATTCGTTTTCTATGTTTGGATTTAATAATACTTCCGACAAGAAATTCATTCCTTTTTGAAGCAATGGTGTAGGATCTTTGAGGAACTTTTCATTGGCAATATCTATTGAAAAAGACATGATATGATATTCACCTTTTTTTGCTAAATCAACAAAAAATCCGGCACCGTATAAATCATCTAAGTAGCTTCGTAATGCGGTAGTTGTCGGATATTGCTTTGTGCTACTTTGCAACACATTTGGTAATAATGCCCGAAGTGTTACCGTTTCTTCAGTTAGTGGAGCCTTCATTTTCCAAACAAGTGTATTAGTTTTATATTTATTTGTTTTCACGATATGTAACGTATAACCATTTTTCTTAATCGTTTGATCGTTTGCAACAGCCATAGCCAATCCTCCTTTTACTTTCTTATACTATTTTGTTATGAAGTTATTCTTACTATACATGTTATAGATAATGTCCTACAAGTATTTACCTAATAAAAAAGCCCAGAAAACATTTCTGGGCTTTTTCGAAATTTATCGTTGGCCTTTAATATATGGAAGACCACTTGCTTTAGGTGCATCTGCACGACCGATAAATCCTGCTAAGGCTAATATCGTTAGTACATATGGAGCGATTAATAAATATACACTTGGAATATCTTTGAGGAATGGGATATCTCCTCCGACAATACTCAAACTTTGGGCAAAGCCAAAGAACAATGCCGCCCCCATTGCACCAAGTGGATGCCATTTACCGAAAATCATAGCTGCTAAAGCCATAAAACCTTGTCCAGTGATTGTCGAATGACTAAAATCTAAAGTAATTGTCTGCGCATATACAGCTCCACCAAGACCACCGAACACACCAGACAACATGACACCTACATAACGCATTTTTGTAACATTAATCCCCATTGTATCTGCCGCAGCCGGATGTTCTCCAACCGAACGGAGACGTAAGCCAAATGGGGTTTTATAGATAATAAACCAAACAACAAATGCAAGAATAATTGCAAGATAGGATGCATACGTTACATTACTGAAGAAAAGATCTCCAACGATTGGAATGTCCTTTAAAACAGGAATATCGATTTTATGGAAATTTTCTTTAATAAAATCCGTTTGACCCTTACCATACCACTTTTTTACTAAAAATAATGAAAGGCCTAATGCTAAAAAGTTTATCGCAACACCACTAACTGTTTGATCTGCCCTAAATGTAATAGAGGCAACTGCATGGAGTAATGATGTGATTCCGCCAACAACCATCGCCACAATTAACGCTATCCAGGGAGTTGCAGCCCCAAAGGTATCAGCAAATGTTAAATTAAAGACGATTGCACTAAATGCCCCAATAATCATAAGCCCTTCCAAACCAATATTAACCACACCTGCACGTTCAGAGAAAACGCCGCCTAATGCTGTAAAGATAAGCGGTGCAGCTACTAAAAGGGAAGAAGATACTATTATTTCGAGTGCTGTCATTAAATCCACTTATTTTACCTCCCTTTTAAAACGAGTAATGATCCACTTAATCATATAACTTGAAGCAACAAAGAAAATGATTAATGCAATAACGATTTCTACAAGTTCATTCGGAACATTAGCCTCAATTGGCATGTTTAATGAACCTACCCTTAAACTCCCAAAAAGTATGGAAGCGATTACTACACCTAATGCTGTATTTCCACCTAAAAGCGCCACGGCAATCCCGTCGAATCCTACTCCTGAGAAGCTCGATTGTAAGAAAGCAAATCCGAATGTACCGAGACCTTGCATTGCACCGGCGAGACCTGCAAAAGCTCCCGAGATGATCATCGAATAAATAATATTTTTATTTACATTCATCCCCGCATAATGTGATGCATGCTGGTTAAATCCAACCGATCTAAGTTCGTAACCTTTTGTCGTTTTCTCAAGTAAAAACCACATAATAATAGCGGCAATAATTGCAAGATATATCCCATTATGAAGACTCGAATAATCCGTGATACTTTGAAAGAAATCTGATTTTAATGAAGCTGAATTAGGAATTTCCTTCGTAGTATCGGATTGATCTGATAATACATTACGAATAATGTAGTTGGAAACATGCAATGCAATATAATTCATCATGATGGTAACAATAACTTCGTGAACACGAAATTTAGCCTTTAATAGTCCCGGGATAAATCCCCATATAGCCCCCGCCACAGCTGCAGCAATAATGGCAAGTGGTAAGTGAATTATTTTTGGTAGATCGAAGGCTAAGCCAACCCAAACAGATACGATCCACCCCATTAGCATTTGACCTTCAACACCAATATTAAATAGTCCAGTTCGGAATGCAAAAGCAACAGCAAGTCCGGCAAAAATATATGGTGTCACTTGCCGTAATGTTTCACCGAGATAGAAAGAATCTCCAAAAGCACCGTTCCATAAGGACAGGTAACCATTAATAGGGTTATATCCACTTATCAACATAATGATAGCTCCGGCAATTAATCCTAATATTACTGAAACAACCGGTATTAATATATTCACTAATCGATTAGACATTTGATTCTTCACCTACTTCCTGTCCTTTAGAACCTGCCATTAATAATCCAAGTTCTTGTTCAGTTGTCTTTTTTGGATCCACAACTGCTACAATCTGCCCTTCATAAATGACCGCTATTCGATCACTAACATTTAAGATCTCATCTAGTTCAAAGGAAATTAATAACACTGCCTTCCCATTATCACGCTGTTCGATTAGACGTTTATGAATAAACTCAATCGCTCCGACGTCTAATCCCCGAGTCGGCTGCGCTGCAATTAAAAGATCAGGGTTTCGATCCACTTCACGTCCAATTATTGCTTTTTGTTGATTTCCACCCGATAATGATCGTGCCAAAGTATATTCACTAGGAGTTCGTACATCGAATTCTTGAATAATTTTCGATGCCTTGTTGTATATTTGTTTAAAATTTAAGATACCCCCTTTGGAATAGGGCTTTTGATAGTAAGTTTGTAAAACAATATTCTCACCAATTGGAAAATCAAGTACTAATCCGTGTTTATGACGATCTTCAGGAATATGTCCCACACCAGATTCCGTAATCTTCCTTGGCTTAAAGTTTCGTACTTCTTTTCCATTTAGTTTAATTGAACCGCTTTCTGATTTTCTTAATCCCGTAATAGCTTCTATTAGTTCGGTTTGTCCATTTCCATCTACACCGGCAATTCCGACAATCTCCCCCGCCCGAACATTAAGGTTTAAACTTCTTATCGATTCAATCCCTCTAGAATCTTTGACGACTAGATCTTTTATTTCAAGTACATTTTCTTTTGGACTAGCTTCACTTTTTACAGTTTTAAAAACAACTTCACGTCCAACCATTAGGTTAGCAAGTTCATTCGGATTCGTATCCTCCACTGATACTGTTCCTATTCCTTTTCCTTTTCTGATTACCGTGACTTGATCGCAAACTTCCATAATTTCTTTTAACTTATGAGTTATTAAAATGATTGATTTGCCTTCTTTGATTAATGTTTTCATAATTTGAATTAATTCGGTTATTTCCTGGGGGGTTAAAACTGCAGTAGGCTCATCAAAAATAATAATTTCAGCACCACGGTAAAGCGTTTTTAATATTTCAACTCTTTGTTGCATTCCTACTGAAATATCAGCAATTTTCGCTTTTGGGTTAACAGATAGTCCATACCTTTGCGAAATCTCCTGAACCTCTTTTTCAGCTTTTTTAATATCAATCGTTCCGCCTGACTTTGGTTCTTTTCCTAGAATAATATTTTCAGTGACAGTAAACGTATCCACTAACATAAAATGTTGATGAACCATCCCAATCCCTAAATCATTTGCAATGTTTGGGTTTGTTATTTTTACCGATTTTCCATTTACACGAATTTCTCCTTTTTCTGGCTGATATAAACCAAAGAGAACATTCATAAGAGTTGATTTTCCAGCACCATTTTCTCCAAGCAGTGCGTGAATCTCACCCTTTTTTACTTGCAACGTAATATTATCATTTGCAACAATACCTGGAAATTCTTTACGAATGCCCAGCATTTCAATGACAAATTCCACCCTATCCACTCCTTAAAAAGGTAAACTTCGTTTTATCTTAAAAAATTTTGTATGGGGATGCTCAATAAAATTCTAAATGAAAAGTAAAAATGGTAGACTTTTACTCTTCAGTTAAAACTTATTTGTGGGATTGAAGCGATGCTTCAATCCCACATAAGAAATTATTTAGTCGGTTTTAATGGAACTTTTACTTCACCTTTAATAATTTTTTGTTTCCACTCATCTACAGCTTTTAGCACATCTTCAGAGATATTTTCTTTTGATGGCGAAATACCAACAGCATCTTCATTTAGGCCATATTCAATTTGTTCTCCGCCTGGGAAGTTGCCATCCTTAGCTTTTTTAGACAAATCTTGAACTGCCAAATCTACACGCTTAATCATAGAAGTTAGAGTAACATTATAATCTTTTCCATTTACGGAAACTTTACCTTCATCAACTTGGTCACGGTCAACTCCGATTACCCATACATTTTTGTTTGGATCTTTTTGTTTAATGTTTTTAGCCTCTGTAAACACACCGTTTCCTGTACCGCCAGCAGCATGATAAATAACATCGATACCAGATTTGTACATTGCTGATGCCATTGATTGTCCTTTGTCCGCTTTATCGAATGCACCTGCAAAATCGATTTTGATATCTGCTTTAGGATTAACCGCTTTCACACCAGCTTGAAAACCAGCAGCAAATTTATTAATTAAGTCACTGTCTGTTCCGCCAATGAAACCAACTTTGTTTGTTTTAGTAGTTAAACCTGCAACTACACCAACAAGGAATGAGCCTTCATGCTCTTTAAATGTAATACTTACAACATTCTTTTTATCTGTAATAACGTCATCAACAATAGCGAAGTGACTATTTTTACGTTGTCCAGCAATTTCTTCAATTGCAGGTTTTAACTTGTAACCAATACCATAAGTTAAATCGAATCCGTTACGAACTGCTGTATTTAGATTTGTTTTGTAATCTGCATCAGATTTTGATTGGAAGTAATCGAAACCTTGAGTACCTTTTTTCAATCCGTTATCTTTTCCAAATTCTTGTAAACCTTCCCACGCTGATTGGTTAAATGATTTATCATCAACACCACCAACATCAGTTACTAATGCAACAGTGAAATTGTCCTTTTTGTCATTTTTCCCCGACGTACCTTCTTTGTCACTTGTACCGCAAGCTCCTAACAATGTTCCTGCAGCTAATACTAGTGAGAGAGCGAATCCAATTTTACGCTTTTTCACTTTTTGAACCCCCTATATTTTTGATTTAGTAGAATAATAGATTAAAGCTAGATTCGTTTTCTTACTACATGAAAACTAAAGTTATCCGCTTTAAAATAATTTACAGAGTATAGAACTGGTTCATCGTTTTCAAAATAATGAAGTTGTTTTAGAACTAATAATGCAGTTTCCGGATCACACTCTAAAATTTGGGAAACCTTATCGTGATATCCGATTGGTTCTATTTGAGTTACGGCATGTGTGATCTTCTTGCCATTGTGTTGTTCTAAAATGTCGAAGATCGAACCATCATTATAGGAGAACTCCAAAGGAAAAAGACTACTAGGTATTTTGTCAATACAATAGACAACTGGATTCCCATTGGCAGTTCGTACCCTTTCGATAACCGCAATCTCCTCTTCTTCATTGCAAGAAAAACGATGAATATCTTCCTCTGTTGGTGCTTGGGTCTTTGAACTTAAAAAAATGGTTCCTGGTTCCATTCCACCTTGTTTAATCATGTCTGTAACACTATACAATTGTTCAATTCCTGAAGTAAAAATAGGTTTGGAATTAACAAATGTACCGACACCATGTCGACGAGTAATCACATTGTCCTCTTCTAATATCCGGAGTGCTTCTCGTAAGGTTGCTCGACTGACACCAAGTTGTTTTGCTAAATCAAATTCAGATGGCAATTTCTCTTTTTCCTTATAAATTCCTGCTTCAATGTCTTTTTTTAGACGATCGATCACCAGCAGATATAAATGTCGGCTATCTGTTTTAATTAACATAAATGAACCCACCAAACTTTCATAAGACATCAGACCTCTGATCAATTATTCCTACTAATCGAAAATACTATAACATTTTTTTCGATTAGTATAAATATAAATTTTTCATTTTGTCGAAAAAAAGCGACTTAAAAGGAAAAATGTTTATATTCAGACAATAAAACAAGCGGAAATATACTTATTTCCGCTTGCCAATAGCTATGAACTTTGTTCTTCAGATGGTTTAGGGACTAGGACTGTACGTGGTTTACTGCCTTCATATGGTCCAACAACTCCTCTAACTTCCATCTCATCTATTAATCTTGCTGCTCTAGTATACCCAATTCTAAATCTTCTTTGTAACATGGACACCGAGGCAGTTTGCATCTCAGCTATTAATTGAACAGCGTCATCGTATAATTCGTCATCGACTGTTTCAACCACTTCTGGCGCATCATCAGGAATCATTTCTTCTTGATATTGGGCTTTTTGCTGGGATATGACAAAGTCAACGATTTCTTCTACTTCATCATCTGATAAAAACGCTCCTTGAACGCGTACTGGTTTTGAGGCACCTACTGGAAGGAAGAGCATGTCTCCTCTCCCCAATAATTTCTCTGCCCCACCCATATCTAGAATTGTTCGAGAATCAGTCGCAGAGGACACTGCAAAGGCAATTCTTGATGGAATATTTGCTTTAATAACACCTGTAATAACATCAACTGAAGGTCTTTGTGTAGCAATAATTAAATGGATTCCTGCAGCACGTGCCATTTGTGCTAATCGAGTAATTGAATCCTCCACATCATTTGAAGCTACCATCATTAAATCTGCGAGCTCGTCCACAATTACTACAATATATGGTAATAAAGGTTGTTTTTCACCAGTTTCAATATTATGTCGTTTTACATGATCATTATAGCCTTCAATATTTCTTGTTCCAGTATGGGAGAATAATTCATATCGTCTCTCCATTTCACTAACTACTTTTTTTAAGGCCTGTGATGCTTTTTTTGCATCGGTTACAACAGGTGCTAATAAATGTGGAACACCGTTGTATACATTTAATTCAACCATCTTTGGATCGACCATCATTAACTTAACTTCATGTGGTTTTGCCCTCATTAAAATACTTGTGATGATTCCATTAATACAAACACTTTTTCCACTTCCTGTCGCACCTGCAACAAGGAGATGCGGCATTTTATTTAGTTCAGCAAGTACCGCTTCCCCGGTTATATCTCTGCCCAAGCCAATTTGCAACTTTGATTCCGGATTATCTAGCTCTTTTGCTTCCAATACTTCCCGTAAAGAAACAACTGCCACTTCGGAATTTGGAACTTCAATTCCTATTGCTGATTTACCTGGAATCGGCGCTTCCATCCGAATATCTTTCGCTGCCAAAGCTAAAGCGATATCATCGCTTAAACTAACTATTTTGCTTACCTTTACCCCGACATCGGGGTGTACTTCGTATTTAGTAACCGCTGGGCCCAAATGTACTTGAGTCACCCGTGCTTTTACCCCAAAGCTTTGAAATGTTCGTTCAAGCTTTGCAGCATTCGCATGAATTAAATGATATTCCTTACTTTGGTCTGTCGCCTTCGGTCTTTTTAATAATGTTAATGGCGGTAATTGATAATCCTCATTTTCCACTTCCGTAAAGGTTATGTTATGAGTTATATCATCTTCAACTATTTCATCATTCGCTTTCTTTTGAATAGCTTCACTCTCAGTTGTATCCTGTTTTTGCTTTTCCTCTTCGTCTAATGGAAATGCTCTTTCGGTAAAGCTTGAGATGATTGGTTTGATTTCATTATCATGTTCTACAGATACTGTTTGTTTTTCATCGTGTTTATGTATATCCGCGACAGGTTGTTTTTGCTCTTTTCTTTCCTTTCGTTCCGCCTTCCACTCATGCAATTCTTTTTTAGAAGCTTCCCATTGTTGGCCGGCAAATTCTTTTGTTCGATGACCAATTCTTTCGAATAATACCCCAACCGATTTTCCGGTAATTAACACAAATCCAATAACTAGTAATACAATACAGAGTATTTTTGTTCCTAATGAATCAAATAAAAAATGGGAAACAGCGAAAAAAACTGCACCAATCATTCCACCGCCGAGATCAGGTGTTGATGTTTCACCCTTTATCTCCTGCCAAAACAAATTCCAAGTATTTTGAATTACACTTGGATTCTTAATATGCCCCGCCCCTGTTAATTGTTCAAATAATTTCACATGGCTTAAAAGTAACAAACTTATCAGAGCCACATATACTCCCCATAGCCTGCGACTATAAAAGAATGGCCAATCTCTTCTAATCATTAAATAAACTGCTAGAAAAATCATACAAACTAAAGCGACCATATACCATTCTCCAAGAAAGAAACGAAAAAAATATACAAGGGATTTACCAACAGCTCCAAGCTTTATGATTGAGATTAAACTAAGCGCTATTAAAATGATACCAACTAATTCAAAACGGATATTTGTTTTTATTTGCTGGGATTTTTTACTCCGCCTCTTCCTTTTCGCCATTTATTTCACCCTCACAAAACCTTATATTATATAAGAAAGCAGCCATTCGTGGCTGCTTTCATTTTTCCTTATTATAGCATAAGCTACTTTAGTTGGGGAAATTCTAGTAAAATTAAATGAACGAAATTAATTGCCCCGGAGCCAACTCTTCTTTCATAAAATCATTTGGATTACTACTCAAAATTTGTACGATCCGATAGTGGTTGTCCGTTTGCTCAACAACTAAAGGAACACCCTGATAGGAAATCGTTTTGTAGTTGTCAAATACAGTTTGATCACAAGGAAAAATCATTTCAATTGGTGTTGTAGTATAAAGAATCATTGAATCATACCCTCAGCACTATTTTGCGATTTATTCAGATCAATTAGTTCATTTAGTTTTTTCATTGCTTCCCCAACTCCGCCAACTTCATCTATTAATCCTGTTTTCACCGCATCGGCACCCACGACATTAGTGCCAATATCTCTCGTTAGATTTCCTTTTGCAAACATCAATTCTTTAAAAACTTCTTCCTCAATTTTTGAATGGTGGGTAACAAAATTTATTACTCTCTCTTGCATTTTGTCAAGGTATTCGAAGGTTTGTGGAACTCCAATGACAAGACCTGTTAATCTAATTGGATGGATTGTCATTGTAGCGGTTCCAGCAATAAAGGAATAATCACAAGAAACAGCTATCGGTACACCAATTGAATGCCCTCCACCTAATACGATTGAAACAGTTGGCTTTGATAATGATGCGAGCATTTCCGAGATGGCCAATCCCGCTTCAACATCACCACCTACTGTATTTAAAATAACTAGAAGACCTTCGATTTTTGGGTTTTGTTCAATTGCTACAATTTGTGGAATGACATGTTCATATTTAGTTGTTTTATTCTGGGGTGGTAATTGCATATGGCCTTCGATTTGGCCAACAATGGTTAAGCAATGGATATTAGTGTCTTGTGAAAGTTGTGGAACATTCGTTTGTCCAAGTTGTTGTATCTTTTCTACTAATGCTGATTTATCCTTCGTTTCATCTTGTTTTTCTGGTGATGGTTGTTCCATCCTAATGTCTTTTTCCATTTCAAAACTCCTTTATTTAATAACAGCTTTATTGACAAATATTTCATTAAACTATAGTATCTGCTGACATTCTTTTTTCATTCATAAAAAAACCAGGTGATGATCATCACCTGGTGGATTTTACATCCTTATTATACTTCCATAATTATCGGAAGAATCATTGGTCTGCGCTTTGTTTTGTCATATAAATAGTAATTTAATTGATCACGAATTTCTTGTTTAATACTAGACCAATCAAAGGCATCCTTTGACATATTTTTTTCAACGATATCGCGAACTAGTTTTGTTGATTCTCCCATTAATTGTTCAGATTCTCTAACATATACAAACCCGCGTGAAATAATTTCTGGTCCCGATGCAATCATTTTTTTGGTTTTATTTAATGTTACAACAACGATGAGAATACCATCTTGGGATAACAGTCTACGGTCGCGCAACACGATGTTTCCGACATCACCGACACCAATTCCGTCAATTAGTACATTACCTGAAGGAACCCTTCCTCCTACACTCATTTTCCCATTTTTATATTCTATGACTTCCCCTTTTTCCGGAATGAATATTCGATCTCTCGTTATTCCCACTTGGGCAGCTAGTTTACCATGTGCAATTAACATCCGATATTCACCTTGCACCGGAATAAAATATTTTGGTTTTATTAAATTTAACATTAATTTTAAATCTTCTTGGAGTCCATGACCTGTTACATGCACTTTATTTGAACCTGATAGTACAGTTGCGCCAGCACGATACAGCATATCGATTGTTTTCGACATAAATAACTCTAAACCCGGGGAAGGACTTGCCGTAATAATAACCGTATCCCCTTGTTTAATATTAATATGTTTGTGATTACGCTTGGCCATCTTTTGTAGAACCGCAAATGGCTCTCCTTGATTACCTGTAGCTAATACAACAATTTTATCATCTTCATATTTTTCTATATCTTGGACAGGTATGATCAATTCTTCCGCTTTCACATGTAAATAGCCAAGTTTAAATGCAATATCATTTATTCTTTCTAAGCTTTTTCCAACGAGAGCCACTTTTCTTCCATTTTCATAGGCTGCATCAAATACTTGTTGGATACGCAAAAGATTTGAAGCAAAACAAGCCAGTATTATTCTACCTTTTGCTGAGTGAAAGGCATTTGACATTTCAGTGGCAACTAATGTTTCTGAAATATTAAAACCTGGATGTTCTGCTTCTGTACTATCAGATAAAAGACAAAGAACACCTTCTTCACCAATTTGCGCCATCTTACCTATTTCCGCACGATACGCACCTTGTACCCCTTGATCAAATTTAAAATCACCGGTATGGACAATATTCCCCTCAGACGTATGAATACAAATCCCTACTGAATCAGCAATACTGTGAGTCGTTTTAAAAAAGCTAATATCAGCAGTATCAAATTGTAAAATTGAATCAGAATGGATGGTAATAAATTCAACCTGACGTTTAACCTTTATTTCTTTTAACTTCTCTTTCGCTAATGCAATAGTTAATTTTGTTCCATATACAGGTATATTAATTTTCATTAAAATATATGGGAGTGCTCCTATCGCATCCTCATGTCCATGTGTAAGGAAAATGCCTTTTATACGCTCCTTATTATTTTCCAAATATGTAATATCAGGAATAACGATATCAATACCTAGCATTTCATTTTCTGGAAACATTAATCCCGCATCCATAACAAAAATATCGTCATCGATCTCGATTACGTACATATTCTTTCCAATTTCCCCCACTCCACCGAGTGGTATTATTTTAATCATTTCATTATTTCTCTTTTTCAAAACTTGTTCCTCCTATGATGAATTTCCCGAACTAAATCAGTTATAGTCATTATAATCGATATTGAATTTGCACATCAATCTATAATTAAAATTTTAAGTATTAACGATTATTTGTTTTTATAAAACCTTAAAAAAATTCCGTTAGAACTAATTACTAAAAACTACACCTCTCAGCAAAGCTGAAAGGTGCCGAAAATTCTTAAATTAATTGTAATTGATCATTTAAAAGCAGTTCCATTGAATTGATTAACAGGTTTATTTTTTTTAGGTCACTCTCAACGTTCATAAATGCAATTTGCAGCCAATTTTTTTCAACTAAATATCGATTTCGATAATGGACTAAAAATCCATTTAAAAACAAATCTTCGCCAAATGCAAGTGATGAAAGTTCTTTCGGCAATTCAATTGTAATCACACACGGTGATGAAATTTGTTGATCGATGACAAATGAAAATCCTTTTTCCTCAAATAATTCACATGCTCGAAAATAGATAGAACGCCTCTTCTCATAAAAATCTTCATTTGAAAACTTATTAAGTGCGGTATTAAGCGCTAAGAATAAATTTGAATTTTGGGAGAAGGGAATCCCATTGCTATTTTGATAGTACATTATATCTAAATATCGAGGAATATGATAAATAGTATCTTCAAGTTTATTAAAAAACACAAATGATAACCCTGTATAGCTTCCAATTGCTTTCCCTGATACACCAGTTGCCAAATAGATAGATTCAAAATTTAGTGGAACTGCTCCGATTGAACTAATGGCATCAACACATAGTTTGACAGTATGGTTCTTACATAATTTTTCTAAGGATAAATAATCATTCACCATTCCTGTTGATGTTTCACAGTGAACAAACCACAACCAATCATAATTTTCTTGCGCTATCTGTTCTTCAATTTTATTAAGATCAAATCTCTCTCCCCATTGATAAGATAAATGATCAAATTGTAGATGGAATCTGTTAGCATGATCGATTAATCTTTCACCAAACTCACCATTCGAAAGGATTAGCCCTTTTGTCCCTATACCCGATAAATGAGCTGCTACCGCATCGTTACTTAATGTTCCCGATCCTGTTAGTACAACTACATTTTCGGCATTTGTCAAGGATTTTAACTTTTTATTTACCGCTTGAACGATGGAAGAATGTTCTTCCGAGCGATGCCAAACGGGTTGATAATCAAAGGCGGATTGCACTTCAGCATCAATCGTTACAGGTCCAGGTAAATAGGAAGATATTTGTGTAAACACATGTAAGTTTTTGTTATTCATATACGTTTGTTTAGTTAAATACATTGGCTGAAACAGTGCTTCTTCTGATCCAACTAAATGGGCAAAGGATTCAAAACCTAAGTGACGATATAGTTTACTTTGCCTTGTTGTCCCGGAAATAAAAGCAATATCATAGCCGCGTTGTAAACAATAACGAATTAATCCACCTGTTAAACCTGCAAATACCCTTCCATTTCGATAGCTCTTTTTAACGGCTAATAATCGAACTTCACAAGGCTTAGAAAATCTAATATCTAAGTGATTTTCAATGGAACCAAGTTTTTCATCAAGTGAAAAGGGACGAGTATCCCGCAGTGCCAACATCCCGATTACTTCGGAATTTTCTTTACAAATGATATATTCATTTTCCTCATGGAATCGGTCTAAAAGCTTTCTTCTATCATTTATATGATGTTGAGGTATTTCTTCAACAAAAGTTTCATAGTTTAAATTCATTATTTGTTCAAATTCATCTTTATCCCGAGCCATCTTAACAATAAAACTCATCGTCCATCCCCCACAATTACTTTTTTATCTGTATGTCTTAATATAATGATGATTGCAATTATGGCAATAGCAATACTTACCCATAAATTACTTTCATATAAATACAAGAATATTGGTGTTGTCATAATTGCTAAAAGGCCAGATTTCGTAAATGAGCGATTAATCGCAAACAATATGATAAAAGCACCAATAAAACTAAAAGTTGAGAAAGGAGAAATATATAATAATCCACCAATGAAAGAAGCTACTCCTTTTCCCCCTTTGAATTTATAAATTACCGGATACATATGCCCTAATAATACAAAAATTAATGCGAGCGATTGTCCAATAATACCTATACCATACTTATCAACTAACCAACATACAAAAAATGCTTTAAGCATATCTCCAATTAGAACAAGCAGAAACCCCCATTTTCCAAATGAACGTCCGGCATTCCTTGCACCCGGATTTCCACTACCTAATTGAAATACATTTTTACGATAGAAAAGTCTTCCTACAATATGTGCAAATAATAATTGCCCTATTAAATACGCTAATATGTAAATAAAAACCTTCTGCACTACTATCTTCCTCTACAAAAGTATATGTATATATATTACCATTATTTTCAGAAATTTGGACAAAAGCAATAAAAAAAAGGACTGATTTTTTTCAGTCCCTTTTCATTTACATATTTTTTAGTAAGCTAGTTAATTCAAGTCGTTCATTTTCAGTTAGTGGTACTAGCGGAAGACGTACTGAACCAACATCTAAACCTTTTATTTGTAAAGCTGTTTTCACTGGCACAGGACTTGGTGCTTGAAACAATCCTTTCATAATCGGCAAAAGACCTTGGTGCATTTTTGCAGCTTTTGCAATGGACCCATCTAAAAAGGCTTGAATCATTTCCTGCATTTCATTCCCTATCACATGTGAAGCTACAGACACAATGCCTTGACCGCCAATTGATAATACTGGTAATGTAATTCCATCATCGCCGCTATATAATTCGAAGTTTTCATCCGTATTGGCAATGATTTCGGTCATTGCATCTAAACTTCCACTCGCCTCTTTAACAGCAACGATATTCGGTATATGCGAAAGTTTAATAATTGTGTCCGGTTCAATATTAATAACAGACCGTCCAGGAATATTATAAACCATAACCGGCAGGGATGTAGATTCTGCTATCGCTTTAAAATGTTGATAGATCCCTTCCTGATTTGGTTTATTGTAATATGGAGCTACAATCATAATTGCGTCTACACCGATTTCCTCAGCTTTTTTGGTCAATTCGATTGAAGCATACGTATTATTACTGCCTGTTCCGGCAATAATTGGAATTCTCCCATTAACAGTTTTAACAACAAATTGAAAAAGAGCAATTTTTTCCTCCGTTGTTAAGGTTGGGGATTCTCCAGTTGTTCCAGCTACAACTAATGAATCTGTACCATTTTCAATTAAGTATTCAATCAGCTGACTAGTTTTTTGGAAATCAATATTTCCTTTCTTATCGAAAGGTGTGACCATAGCGGTGGAAACCCGACCAAAATGAGCCATCCAACTCACTCCTTTATTTCATTACTTCTGTTAATTCCTCTTGAAGATTAAATGCATCATGAAGAGCGTTAACTGCTTCGACCAAATCTTGCTCCTTAACCAACACCCAAATGGTTGTATGACTATCTGCAGATTGTAAAATGCGAATGCCATTTTCGGAAAGCGCAGATACGATTTTATAAGTAACTCCTGGTACACCATTCATACCTGCTCCCACAACAGATACTTTCGCGCACCCTCTTTCAACAATCGGATTATAGCCAAGTTCTTTTAAAACATAAACCGCACGATCAATTAGTTCTTCTGCAACTGTGTATACAACCCCAGTAGGTGAAATATTAATAAAGTCTACGCTAATTTTTTCACTTGCCATTGCCTTAAAAACGACAGATTGTAAATTATATTGACCATCTTTTTCTTCAACTTTGATTTGAGCAACCTTAGGTACATAGGCTATACCTGTAATAAGACGTTCTCTGATGAGATCTGTTCCTTTATTTTGCCGGTTTACGGAGGTAACTAAAGTACCTAAATCATCAGAATACGTAGAACGAATTCTAATAGGAACTTTTGCTTGCATCGCAATCTCTACAGCACGTGGGTGAATTACTTTCGCACCTTGATAAGCCATATTGCACACTTCTGTATAGGTTACAATCGGCAGTCGTCTTGCTTTTTCCGCAATTCGAGGATCCGCTGTCATGATTCCCTCGACATCTGTAAATATATCTATCCATTCTGCATTTAAGGAAACACCTAGGGCCGCTGCAGAAGTATCACTGCCCCCACGCCCAATTGTAGTCACATCTCCACTTGCAGTTGCACCTTGAAAACCAGCTACCACAATCACATCATGCAGTTTAAGTTCTTTCAGCAAACGATCACATTTCATATTAACAATTTTTGCATTCGTATGTTCGGAATTTGTTCGAAAACCAGCTTGGGCACCTGTTAATGCTGTCGCTTTAATTCCTTTCTCCTGAAGCATATTTGAAAAAACTAAACTTGAAATAATTTCACCACAGGATAATAGTAAATCCTGTTCACGATTGCTTAAACTTGTTTTTGAACCGTTTACTAATGACAAAAACGTGTCTGTTGCATATGGATCGCCTTTTCTTCCCATAGCGGATACAACTACGACTACTTTATAGCCCTCATCTAATGCTTTTTCGATATGCTTTAAAGCATGTATGCGACTATTTTCATCGCGTACTGATGTACCACCAAATTTTTGCACAATCAGTTTCATCATAACACCTCTAAATTTTTCTTTATAAATAAAGGCAGCCTCTATCAATTGATCCGCGGTGTAAAAAATATAAATTAAGCACCCTTAATAATTAAAAAGCTACTTTATTTAACCAATCCAAGTTTCACTAAGCTTTCAGCAATTTGAACTGAATTCCAGGCCGCACCCTTCAATAAGTTATCAGAAACTACCCACATATGGAAACCATTTTCCTCATCTAAATCTTTACGAATTCTTCCCACAAATACATCATTCTTCCCTACAGCATATGCAGGCATAGGATATAATTGTTCATTTGGATTATCTTGAAGTATAATACCATCCGCAGTTTCTAATAATGTACGGATATTCTCTACTTGAATGCCCTCACGATTTATTTCAAAATAAACTGATTCTGAATGACCGGTTTCTACAGGTAATCGTACACATGTAGCTGCTACTTTCAATTGGGGCATATGCATGATTTTTTTCGTTTCGTTTATCATTTTCATTTCTTCAAATGTATAACCATTCTCTTCAAATTTATCGATTTGTGGAACTGCATTAAACGCAATTTGATAGTGTTTTTTATCACCTTTGACCGGTAAAATTTTCGGTTCAATGGTTTCACCTTCGATTATCGCGCGGGTTTGATTTTTTAATTCTTCTATTGCCGCAGCCCCTGCTCCAGATACAGCTTGGTATGTGGATACAATAACTTTGTCTAATCCATATGCTTTGCGAATGGGTTCAAGTGCAACAACCATTTGAATTGTAGAGCAATTAGGATTTGCAATAATACCATTGTGTAGTTTTAAATCTTCTTCATTAACCTCTGGAACTACTAGTGGAACTTCGGGATCCATTCGGTATGCACTCGTATTATCTATAACAATCGCACCATGCTTTACAGCCTCAGGTGCAAATATTTTCGAAATATTTCCACCTGCACTAAAAAGTGCGATATCAACATCTTTGAAACTTTCAGGTTTTGCTTCCTGAACAACGATATCTTCATCTTTATATTTTAAAACTGTACCCGCTGATCTTGACGAAGATAAAAGAGTAAGCTTTCGTATTGGAAAGTTTCTCTTTTCTAATGTATGAAGCATTTGTTGTCCAACTGCACCTGTTGCACCTACAACAGCTACATGAAAACCAGTTGTTGCCATTAAACATTCCCCTTCCAAATTCACATATAACTTATTCTATCATCTAAGCAATGATAAACATTATTTTATCATATATATTGCCGGGGCTATACTTTTTTCTATTATTTTAGTAAAGGATTTTTTTCTCTTATATTCATAAGAACCAGGTACGCCTAAATTGTACCTGGTTTAGTCTGCTCATTCATCTCGGAATCGTTCTACGATTACAGGTTGGAGCTGACGTCCTTCGATAGCAGCTTCTACTGTATCTTGCAAGGAAGTCATTCTTGCTACCATTGAATTGGGTTTCTTTACTGGGTCATCTTGGCCATATGGAATAAAGTATATATGTTTAGTCGCCATTAATCTCATAAGATTAACCCCATTCAATCCAAGCGCATCATTAGTAGATATCCCTAAAACTACCGGCTTTTGATTTCGAATGGTAGCTTTTGCAGCCATTAGAACAGGAGAATCTGTTAATGCGTTAGCTAGTTTGCTCATTGAATTTCCCGTTAGCGGTGATATGACCATACAGTCTAAAGGGTATTTTGGTCCAAGTGGCTCCGCCTCAACTATTGAATCGATTACCTTTCTTCCGGTAACTTTTTCAATTTTTTCTATCCAGTCTTCACCATTTCCAAATCTCGTATCTGTACTTTTAACAGTAAACGTTACTATCGGTACAACCTCTGCCCCAACCTCAACCAATTTCTCAATCTCAGGAAAAACTGCATCATACGTACAATGGGAACCTGTTAATCCAAAACCGATTCGTTTCCCCTTTAAGCTCATCGTTCATTCCCCTTTCTTTTTATTACATCCTCATCAATAAGCTGAGTTAATACATTTCCTAGTATTTGCCCCGCAGTTTTTGGTGCTACGATACCTGGCAAACTTGGGGCTAATAAAGCTTTAATTCCACGTTTTTCTGCATAGCGAAAATCCGTCCCACCCGGTTTTGATGCTAAATCAATAATCAATGTATGTGTTGGCATTTTTTGAATAACTGCAGCGTTAACAATTAATTGCGGAACAGTATTAATACAAATATCAATATCCTTCACTTCACTATCAAGATCTTTCAAAAAAAATGGTTTTAATCCCATTTCTTCAATTCGAGCAATATGTTCTGTTTTTCTTGCTCCTACCTTTACTTTCGCTCCTAAATGATGAAAGGCTCTAGCTACACTCATGCCAACCCTTCCTAAACCAAGAATGGCAACAGTTGAACCGTGTATCGTAAATTCGGTATGTTGAATTGCCATCATAATTGTCCCCTCGACGGTTGGGATTGAATTATATATAGCAACATCATTACGTTCAAATAGTTTGACTAATTTGCGATTTGCTTTTTGCGTAATATTATCTAAATATGGATTACTGATTCCTGAATAAATCGTGCAATAAGATGGTGTTTTTAATATAACTTCCTCCGTCAATCTCACTTCTTCGTTTGAAAAAATAGTATCTACCTGACCTTCAGGATTTGTTCCAGTTACAGGTAAAATAATCGCATCAATTTCATGAAAATTTACTTCGCTAAGTTTTTCTTTGTATACGCCTGAATATACATGATCTAATTGTTCAAAACCAATTAAAGATAGTCTTGCATCTAATTCAGCTAATTTGCGAATTACTTCCAGTTGACGCGCATCACCGCCAATTACAGCTATTTGCAATCCTGTCAACATCATATCGTCACCTTCTTTATGATGATTACGCTTATCACTTACACATCTTATGTAATGACCTAGAAATCTGTGATTTGATAATAAAATAAAAAAGATTAGCGAATCGCTAATCTTTAATAGAACCTTATGTTAGTAATTATTTTCTGGTACTTCTAAAATAATCATATCCGATCCAATCGTTCGAATTTGTTGCCACGGAACCCTGATCTCATTTGTTTGTTTTCTCATCCATTTACCAGTAGGGATGATCAGTGATTGGATTTGTCCCGATTTTTCATTGAATTCTAAATCGGTGTGCCCAAGTACACCTAATCTTTCCGCTTTTTTGAAATCAACGATTTCCTTTCCACTTAACTCACTTAATCTCATAATCCCTGAATCCTCCTCTTATAACCACTATTACTATCAATGTATCGCTTGTCAGTCTTTTTTAGAACGAGCAATTTTTTATAGTTACTCATATAGAATGGTATTAGCCCGCAGGAGTCTACGTGTATTCAGGCTGCTCAATATTTCTAAAATGTTTTATCTTTCAAGACGAAAGTCCCCGTCACAAATTGACGAGGACTTTCTCTTATTATTGTATACCTTGTGGAAATTTCCCGTCTGGACTTACTAATGAAATAGAGAATTGCGAAGTAAATACTTTGTTTGCAAGATTATTTACATGATCTATGGAGACTTCATCAATCATCTCTACTATTTCATCAAGTGTACGATGTTTACCTAATAGCATTTCATTTTTCCCATTTCTGCTCATTCTGCTATTTGTGCTTTCTAGGCTGAGCATTAAATTCCCTTTAAGCTGTTCCTTACAATTTTGAACTTCTTTAGGTGTTACCCCTGTGTCCTTTAAATGATCCAATGTCGATTGAATTGTTTCATATAAGTGATCCAGTTGTTTTGCACCTGTACCAGCATAGATTGTGACAATTCCGGTATCTTTAAATGAAGAATGATATGAAAATACGGAGTAAGCGAGGCCCCTTTGTTCTCTCACCTCTTGAAATAATCTGGAAGACATACTGCCGCCTAATATATTATTTAATACAATTAAATCATATATCTCCTTGTGACCGATTGGTAATCCTTCAAACCCTAAACATAGGTGTGCTTGTTCTGTATCTTTTTTTCTTACTATATTGTTTAAATGAAAGGTTGGAACGATTTCTTCCCCGGAATGGTTTCCTCCACTGTATGATCCAAATAATGATTCTACTTGCTTAATAAAAGAATCTTTGACATTTCCAGCTATTGAAATAACAACTCGATCCGGTGTGTACATATCATGCATATATTCCTTTAACGTCTGACCGGAAAAGGTTTCTAGAGTTTCTTCCGTACCTAGAATTGGATACCCTAATGGGTGGTTTTCATAAACTGCTTTGCTAAGAAGATCATGTACAATATCGTCAGGCGTATCTTCATACATTTTTATTTCTTCATAAACAACATTTTTTTCTTTTTTAAGTTCTTCTTCAACAAATGTGGAATTGAAAAACATATCTGACAGTGTATCAAGAGCAAATTGTGCATGGTTATCTAAAACCTTTGCATAATAACAGGTATATTCTTTAGAAGTAAATGCGTTTACTTGTCCACCAATCGAATCAAACGCTTCGGCAATTTCTTTAGCCGTTTTTGTTTTCGTGCCCTTAAAAAACATATGTTCTAAAAAGTGGGATATGCCATTATTTTTACTATTTTCATTTCTTGATCCTGTTCCAATCCAAATGCCTATCGCAACTGAACGAACAGTTGGGATTTCCTCGTGTACAATTCTTAGTCCGTTTTGACATGTATATTTCTTAATCAATTTAAATCCTCCTAAACTCGGTGGCTGTTGGTTCACCATTAGGCCCTATTTTCGTTAATCATTTTTTAGTTTTCCATCATTCATTTTAATAATCCGTTCTTCGTCCATTAATTTTGATACAGTTCCAATTCTTAGATGCTTCTTTTTAATTTCATTTATCAATTGTTGCAATGATTTTTCCGTTGAATCCGTTGGATGCATAAGAATAAGTGCACCAGGATGGATTTTGGACATTACACGTGTGACGATTGTTTCAGGGGACGGTTTTTGCCAATCCACCGTATCTACGCTCCACATGATTGTTTTAAGATTCATTGAATGAGCGATTTTTACTACCTCATCACGATAACTCCCACTCGGTGGTGCAAATAATCTAACCTGTACACCAGTGGTTGCATTAATAACCTGATTTGTGTTAATTAATTGTTCGCGAATTCGATCGGCAGAAAGAACCTTCATATCTGGATGAGTGAAGGAATGGTTCCCCACTTCATGGCCAGAATCAACAATCATTTTTGCTAATTCAGGATTTTCTTTTACCCATCTTCCTTCTAGAAAAAAAGTGGCATGAATACTATTGTCTTTTAATGTTTTTAAAATTGGTTGCAGAAATTCATTTCCCCACGCGACATTAATAAGAAAGCTCACCATTGGTTTATCAGGATTTCCTCGATAAATTGGTGCGGGTGGTAAATCCTTTATATGTACTTTAGGTGAAATTTGCTTATAAACTAATTTATTTTCATCGAATTTACCATCTTTTTTCATATTATGGTAGGAAGCTTTAATATCCACTTCAACACCATTGTAACCAGGAGTCGCTTTCCATACTCGATCGTTTACAGCATCTTTTGGTTTAATTGAATAGTTTTTTGCTACCTTAACAATATAATCATATAAATCATTTTGTTTTGTAGGTATGTATTCTGCATCTGTTTTTAATTGGGAAAAATAGCTTTTTGTCAATGGATTATTAATGAGTGACAAAGTAAGAATAGCAATCAGAACAAAACCTATCAAGTGTTTTAATTTATTCTTCACCTTAATATCCCCCTTCTTTTTAAAAATATGAAAAAGAAGGACAAGGTAGAACAATCCTTATAGTATTTTATTCATTTCCAGTTTCGTTTGGATCTAGAAATTAATGAACCATAAAAAAAGCCAGGATATTACCTGACTTTACTCTTTGTCTTCATTTTTTTCTTTTTGCTCTTTTAAAACCGCTTTGCGTGAAAGATTTACTCTGCCTTGGTTATCAATTTCGAGAACTTTAACAAGAATTTCATCCCCAATTTTTAATACGTCCTCTACTTTACGGACTCTTTCTTCCGCAATTTCCGAAATATGAACGAGGCCGTCTTTTCCACTAAAGATTTCGACAAAGGCACCAAATTTTTCAATCCGTTTTACTTTTCCTAAGTAAATTTGTCCTACTTCTACTTCACGAACGATATCTTCAATGATTTTCTTCGCTTTTTTATTCATTTCTTCATCCGTTGATGAAATGAAGACTGTTCCATCTTGTTCAATATCAATTTTGACGCCAGTTTCTTCTATAATTTTATTAATTTGTTTACCACTCGGTCCAATCACATCTCTGATCTTATCTGGATTAATGGTCATTGTTAAAATTTTTGGTGCAAATGCAGACAACGATTCACGCGGATTAGAAAGTGTCGACATCATATGACTTAATATTTGCATCCGACCTTGTTTTGCTTGTTGTAGTGCTTCTTCTAATATTTGTCTTGAAAGACCTTCAATTTTAATATCCATTTGCAGCGCTGTTACACCTTTAGAAGTACCTGCAACTTTAAAATCCATATCTCCTAAATGATCTTCCATGCCTTGAATATCAGTTAAAATTGTATAGTAATCACCAGATTTAACTAACCCCATCGCAATTCCCGCTACCGGTGCTTTAATTGGTACCCCTGCATCCATCATTGCTAATGTACTAGCACAAATACTGGCTTGAGAAGTAGACCCATTGGATTCTAATACTTCTGAAACTAATCGAATCGTATAAGGAAATTGTTGTTCATTCGGTATAACAGGTTCAAGTGCCCGTTCTCCAAGTGCACCATGTCCGATTTCACGGCGACCAGGCCCTCTCATTGGTCCAGTTTCACCTACACTAAATTGTGGGAAGTTATAATGATGCATAAAGCGTTTTGATTCTTCAATTCCCAACCCATCCAATATTTGTACATCACCTAATGCACCAAGTGTACATATACTTAATGCTTGTGTTTGTCCACGTGTGAATAAACCGGATCCATGTGTTCTTGATAATAAGCCAACTTCCGAAGATAAAGGACGAATTTCATCGATTTTTCTTCCATCCGGGCGTACTTTTTCCTCAGTAATTAATCGGCGTACTTCACCTTTTACCAATTTATTTAAAATTTGCTTTACTTGCTTAATTGTATCATCAGCTAATTCTTCACGTTCCTCATATTTAGCAATCACTTGATCTTTTACCATTTGAATTGCTTCTTCTCTTGCATGTTTTTCTTGTACTTGAATAGCTTTAATTAAGTCTTCTTCACACATCGAACGAACTTCTGATTCCAATTCTTCGTCGATTTCGTATAAGGTAACTTGCATTTTTTCTTTTCCAATTTTTAAAACAATCTCTTCTTGGAATTTGATTAGTCTTTTTATTTCTTCGTGGCCATACATAATTGCTTCTAACATTATTTCTTCAGGAACTTCATTCGCTCCCGCTTCAACCATATTAATCGCATCTTTTGTTCCAGCAACAGTTAAGTGCATATCACTTTTTTCCATTTGTGATACTGTAGGATTAATGATAAATTCATCATCAATTCGACCAACAATTACTCCAGCAATTGGCCCTTCAAAAGGGATATCAGATACGGATAATGAAAGTGAGGATCCGAACATTGCCGCCATTTCAGATGGACAATCTTGATCCACACTCATAACAATACTTACTACTTGGACCTCGTTTCTGAATCCATCGGCAAATAATGGACGAATTGGGCGATCTATTAAGCGACTTGCTAAGATTGCTTTTTCACTTGGTCGCCCTTCCCTTTTAATAAATCCTCCAGGTATCTTTCCTACAGCGTAAAGACGTTCTTCATAATTTACAGTTAACGGGAAAAAGTCAACAGATTTAGGTTCTTTTGAAGCCGTTGCAGTACTTAAAACGGCAGTATCTCCGTAACGTACTAAGACTGCACCGTTCGCTTGTTTAGCTAATTGACCAATTTCAACAGTAAGTTCGCGGCCGGCCCAATCTAAAGTAAATACTTGTTTTTCTTGTTCCATATAAAAACTCCTTTCTACTTTTATATCGCCTTTTCATATTAAAAGGGATTGTAAAAGCATGATTAATTTCGTAGTCAGTTTGAACAAAACATTATTTAAAATCTTTTTATGTCATCACTTATTATGTATTGTAATCAAAATAACTTAAAAGTTTATCGTAACTTTTTGGGAGTTATCATGATAATCTTTTTATTGCTAATAAAAAAGCGGGAAAAATCCCGCTTCTTTTGTTAATTCGACGATATAAATTAACGACGTAAGCCTAATTTGTTAATTAACTCACGGTAACGTTGAACATCTTTATTACGTAAATAAGTTAGTAAGTTACGACGTTTACCAACCATTTTCAAAAGACCGCGACGTGAATGGTGATCTTTTTTGTGCGCACGTAAATGTTCATTCAAATTATTAATATCCTCTGTAAGGATTGCAATTTGAACTTCTGGTGAACCAGTATCAGTTTCATGAACTTTGAATTGATTGATGATTTCGTTTTTGCGTTCTTGAGCAATTGCCATCCTTTTCACCTCCTAAAAATAAATAATCCCCTGTTACTGAGCAAGCGTCGGTGACTCGACTTGCCAAGCAACGGTTCATTACACTGTAATAGAATACTACTTTTTGACAAAAAAAACAAGTCTAGTTTCTACTTTTTTCAAAGTAATTAATGGTATTTTGTTTATCTTTTGCAATCTGAAGTTTTAATTGTTCGATTCCGTCAAATTTCTGTTCATCCCTAATTCTTAAATGCCATTCAATCGAAACTTCTTCACCGTAGATGGATTGATCAAAATCAATAATATGAACTTCAATTGATAAAGAATATTCATCAACACTTTTGAAGGTTGGCTTGAATCCTACATTACATACCCCATTATACCAATTTCCATCAATTTTTATTTTTACAGCATAAACACCTGTTTTCGGGATAATATATTCTTTCGATAGTTTTATATTGGCAGTCGGAAAACCAATTTGTCTACCACGCTTTTCACCGTGAATTACAATTCCATTTGTCATGTAAAATCTTCCTAAAACACGATGAACTTCCGTCATATCACCGTCCGCTAATAATCCCCTTGTTAAGCTTGAACTCACTTTCTCATCTCCTGATTTTCGGCTAATCGCAAGCTTCTCAACTTTCGTATAGCTGAATTTCCCTTCAGAATGAATAGGTAATGTTTCCATCGTACCTTTACCGAATTTCCCATAGGAGAAATCAAATCCGGCAACTACATGATGAACATTTAATCCGATAATATATTGTTTTACGTATTCTTCAGGTGTTAGATTAGCAAAATTAGATGTAAACTGAACAATAAATAAATAGTCAATTCCCATTTCTTCAATTAGTTTTTTCTTATCTTCAATAGGAGTGATTAGCTCAATTTGTTTGTTATTTTGACTTAAAACAACAGAAGGGTGCGGATCAAATGTCATAACTGCACTTTTCCAATGTTTTTGTTCAGCAATTTCCTTCGCTAAATTAATTACTTTTTGATGTCCTAAGTGAATTCCATCAAAATATCCAAGAGCCATTACTAGCGGTGGAAAATCCTGCTCGTTAAATGTATGTGGATGATGTATCGTGATTACCTTCAAATTTCTCACCTATTTCTTTCTATTAGATCAATTATTAAGAACTTTAACAGGCTTTATTAAATGCGGTTTTTCAGGATGAATTTTGTAAATCGCTTTCACTTGATTCTGATGGATTATAACAACTTCCTTATCTCCAAAAGTCCACCATTCACCTTTTTCTAAAACCGCGCCATTATTCACTTTCTCTGCTAATGTATCATTAATCACGTATTTCGGCAAATGAGAAACTCCCCTATCTAAAGGAAAGATTACATTGTTTAATGTATTTTCATCCAGATGTGTTTCTATCTCGGAAAAAGTTAAACAATCATCCTTAGTAAAAGAACCGGAAGATGTCCTTGTAAGTTCAGACATATGAGCTGGATAGCCTAACTTTTCACCAATGGACACTGCTAACGTCCTTATATATGTCCCTTTGCTGCATTTTACCCGAAAACGAAATGAAATGGGGTTCCCCGAAAAAATCTTTCTATCATCAAGTAATTCAATTTCATAAATGTTAACGATTCTTGTTGGGCGTTCAATCTCAATTCCTTTCCTAGCGTATTCATACAACCTTTTCCCGTTTACTTTTACTGCTGAATACATTGGAGGAGTTTGCGAAATTTCTCCACGAAATGATTGAAGCACTTCTAAAATTTGATTGCGATTGATTGTTTCATGTATTTGAACTTCGTCAATTTTATCACCACTGGCATCCTCAGTTGTCGTTGAATATCCAAGTGTAACTTCTCCTTCGTATTCTTTTCCAGCATTCGTTATGTATTCTGCAACTTTTGTTGCCTTTCCTAAACAAATTGGGAGGACACCCGTTACATCAGGATCAAGGGTTCCTGTATGTCCAACCTTTTTCATTTTCAGCATTTTTCTTATCTTAAATACACAATCATGTGAGGTCATTCCTTTTGGTTTCCATAAAGGAAGAATTCCATCCATACGAGTACTCCTTTTTACATAATCTCTTGAAAAAAGGATAGACAAAATTGTCTATCCTTTTTTGTCTATTTATCTGTGTTTATTTCTTTAATAATGGTTTCGATTCGATTCCCATACTCAATTGATTCATCGAATGCAAATGAAAGTTCTGGAGTTTTTCTCAAGCGAATTCTATGTCCAACTTCAGAACGAATAAATCCTTTTGCTTTTTCAAGTGCAAGAAGTGTTCCCTCTTTTTGTTTATCCCCACCTAGAACAGTAATATACACTGTTGCTTGTTGGAGGTCACCTGTTACCTGAACATCTGTTACTGTAACAAAGCCAATACGCGGGTCCTTTATTTTTCGGCCGATAATTTCACTAAGTTCTTTCTTCATTTGCTCTCCGACACGATTTGCACGTAGGCTCATATATAACACCTCACATTACAACCATTCATAAATGGTTTCTAGTCTTTCCCATTCGGGAAAGGAATCTAAAAATTTTATCGCATTTTCTATTTCCTTTTCAGCCGCTGTTTGAGACGAGGCAACAGAAACAACAGCAATTTTTGTTCGCTGCCACAAATCCTGATGACCTATTTCAGAAACTGAAACATTTAATTTTTGTTTAAGTCTAGATATCGTTCTTTGGAGGACCGCTCTTTTTTCCTTTAAAGAACCGACTTCATAAATGCGGAATTCACATTCCACATATCGGATCACGCACGTTCAACTTCTTCCATTATAAAGGCTTCAATGATATCTCCTTCTTTTAGATCATTGTAGTTTTTAATGGTAATCCCACATTCATAACCTTGACTTACTTCTTTCGCATCATCTTTGTAACGTTTTAACGTATCGATTTCTCCTTCAAAAATGACGACACTATTTCGGATAATACGGATACCGCTATCACGAGTAATTTTACCATCTGTAACATAGCTTCCTGCAATAGTACCAACTTTAGATACTTTGAAAGTTTGACGTACTTCCACTTGACCAATAATTTTCTCATGGAATTCCGGATCAAGCATACCTTTCATCGCAGACTCGATTTCTTCAATTACTTTATAAATAATACGGTGTAATCGAATATCAACATTTTCAGCTTCTGCTGCACGTTTTGCATTTACATCTGGGCGTACATTAAAACCGATAACAATTGCATTTGATGCTGCAGCAAGAGAGATATCAGATTCATTAATACCACCAACAGCAGTATGAATAATTCTAACATTTACACCTTCTACATCAATTTTTTGCAATGATGCTGCGAGCGCTTCTACTGATCCTTGCACATCTGCTTTAATAATAATATTTATATCCTTCATTTCGCCTTGTTTCATTTGTTCGAATAAAGTATCTAGGCTTACCCGGGCAGTTTCATTTCGTTGTGCTAAAACAGCTTGTTGTGCGCGTAATTCTCCAACTTGTCGAGCTGTTTTTTCATCATCAAATACGACAAAGCGATCTCCCGCTTGTGGTACATCATTTAAACCGGTAATTTCTACTGGAGTTGATGGGCCTGCTTCCTTTACGCGGCGACCTAAATCATTCACCATTGCACGTACACGTCCAAAAGTATGTCCTACAACAATTGGATCACCCACACGTAATGTACCATTTTGAACTAACAACGTTGCAACTGACCCACGTCCTTTGTCTAATTGCGCTTCAATTACTGTACCAACTGCATTTCGGTTCGGATTCGCTTTATATTCTTCCACTTCACCCACAAGTAGAATCATTTCAAGCAAGTTATCAATACCTTCTCCATTTTTCGCAGAAATTGGAACAAAAATCGTATCGCCGCCCCAATCCTCTGGTACAAGCCCATGTTCTGTTAATTCTTGCATAACTCGATCAGGGTTTGCAGCAGGTTTATCCATTTTGTTCACTGCAACGATGATTGGCACATTCGCCGCTTTGGCGTGATTAATTGCCTCAATCGTTTGTGGCATTACCCCATCATCAGCTGCCACAACTAATATTGTAATATCTGTTATTTGTGCTCCTCGTGCCCTCATCGTTGTAAAAGCAGCATGCCCAGGTGTATCTAAGAATGTAATCTTTTTGCCGTTTACTTCTACTTGATAAGCACCAATATGTTGTGTAATACCACCAGCTTCGCCAGCAGTTACTTTCGTATTACGAATAGAATCCAATGTTGTTGTTTTCCCGTGGTCAACATGTCCCATTATCGTAACGACTGATGGACGTTCTTTAAGATTCTCTTCTGTATCTTCAGTAAAATATACTTCAAGATCGGTTGTATCGATTTGTATTTCTTCTTCAACTTCTACGCCGTAGTCTGTAGCGATAAGTTCAATAGAATCCTTGTCAAGTTCATTATTAATCGTTGCAACAACACCAAGCATGAAAAGCTTTTTAATTAATTCAGATGGTTCTCTGTGTAATTTTTTCGCAAGCTCGGCAACAGTCAATGAACCGCTAAATGTAATTTTACTTGGAAGTTCTTTTTTCTTCGGCGGCATTTGTTGTTGTTGTTGTGGACGTTGTTTATTTTTATTTTTATTATTATTTTTTTGCCTTTTATTATTTGAACCTTTATTGTCCCTAGGTGCGTTGTTTTTACTATTTGGCTTAGATTCGTTAGGTTTATGTTTTTGTTGTGTATTATCTTTCACGAGGCTCTCTTCAACTTCCATTTCTTTTTGGCTATTTTTTTTATTTACTTGTTGTTTATTATGTGATTGATTGTTATTAGAATTAGATTTCGCCTTATTATCATGACGATTATACATTTTATCTAATTTGCTAATAGTATCCCCATCAATCGTAGACATATGATTATTGACTTCAATGTTTATTTCTTTAAGCTTTGAAATAACGTCTTTACTTGAAACATTTTGTTTTTTTGCGTACTCATAAATTCGAATTTTACTCATATGTTCACCCCCACCTTATGATTCACCGAGCAAGATTTCTAATTTCTTCGCAAAGCCCAGATCCGTTATTGCTACGACAACTCTTGATTCTTTTCCAATCGCGGTCCCGAGGATTTCTCTATTTGTGATCCCATAAATTGGGATGTGATAAAAACGACATTTATCTTGCACTTTTTTTGTTGTATTTTCCGATGCATCTTTGGAAAGTAACACAAGTTTTGCGCGGCCATTTTTCACTTCTTTAATTACTAATTCTTCACCAGATATTACTTTACGCGCGCGATTTGCTAAACCAAGTAATGATAATGCCTTTGATTCAGTCATATATCTATAGATTCTCCCTTTCAATGAGCCTCAAAAGCTCATCATAAATGGTTTCATCTATAGAAGTCTCTAAATGATTGGCTAAAATGTTTTTTTTCTTTGCTAGTAGAATAGCCTCTTTATCCTTGGACAGATACGCACCTCTCCCAGATTGTTTTCCTTTAAGGTCGATTGATACTTCTCCATCCTTAGAACGAACGATTCTAATCATTTCTTTTTTAGGTTTCATTTCACCTGTAGCAACACATTTCCTTAATGGAATTTTCTTTTGAGTAGCCATTTCGATCACCCCTATTCGAAATCGTCTTCTAGCATTTCGAAACTATCATCAAGCTGATCATCGCTTGTAATTAAAGCTGCATCCTCGCGCGGATAAATTCCTAACTCACGTGCTTCTGATTCACTTTTAATGTCAATTTTCCATCCAGTAAGTTTCGCAGCTAATCTAGCATTTTGTCCGCGTTTTCCGATAGCAAGAGATAGTTGATAATCGGGCACAATTACTGTAGTCGCTTTTTCTTCTTCATCTACGATAACATCAAGAACTTTAGAAGGACTTAACGCGTTAGCAACAAAGGTTACTGGGTTATCCGACCATTCAACGATGTCAATTTTTTCACCTTTAAGTTCATTTACAATTGCTTGAACCCTTGAACCTTTAGGACCTACACATGCACCAACTGGATCAACTTCTGCTCGATCAGTAAAAACAGAAATTTTCGAGCGATCTCCCGCCTCACGTGCAACAGAGCGGATTTCAACTGTACCATCATATATTTCAGGTACTTCAATTTCAAATAATCGTTTTAATAAACCAGGATGTGTACGGGATACAAAAATTTGTGGTCCTTTTGTTGTTTTTTCAACCTTAGTAATATAAACCTTTATCCGATCATGTGGACGATAAGATTCATTTGGCATTTGCTCACTTTGTGCAAGTAATGCTTCAATTTTCCCTAGATTTACATAGATGAAACGAGGATCTTGTCTTTGGACAATACCTGTCATAATATCATCTTCGCGATCGATAAATTCAGAATAAATGATTCCTCTTTCCGCCTCACGAACACGTTGAGTCACAACTTGCTTTGCAGTTTGAGCGGCGATACGGCCAAAATCTTTAGGTGTTACTTCTATTTCAACTACATCTCCCACTTCATACGCGGGATTAATTTTCACTGCATCCTCCAGTGATATTTCAAGTCGGGAATCAAAAACCTCATCGACAACATCTTTTCTAGCAAAAACTCTCATTGTACCATTTGCTAAATTCAAGTCTGTTCGCACATTTTGCGCTTGGTTAAAATTCCGTCGATATGCAGATACTAACGCTGCTTCAATTGCTTCTATGATTACGTCACGAGAAATCCCTTTCTCTTTTTCTAAAATAATAAGAGCATCTAATAATTCTGTGCTCATGGAATTGTCATCCCCCTCAAAAATAATAGAAACTTCGCGAGTTAAACTAATGGGTTCTACCTTGTAAGTAATGGTTAGAACAGTATGCAGTAAATACTGCAGCATTTGTAAAAATTAAAATAAAATAGCTAGACGTGCCTTTGCCACTTTTTCATATGGAATTTCTACTTCTTTTTTCCTCGTTTTAATTTTCATTTCAAGTTTTAATGTTTGACCATCAAAATCTAGTAGTTTTCCTTCAAATTGTTTCTCTCCGTCAATTTGTTCATAAGTACTGATACTGACGTTTTTTCCAACTGCTAGTTTGAAATCCTTTTCTTTTTTCAAAGGACGTTCTGCACCTGGAGAAGATACTTCTAGAAAATAATTATTAGGAATTGGGTCGAGTTCATCCAATTTTTCCCCTAATCGCTCACTTACAATCCCACATTCTTCGATATCAATTCCATTTTCTTTATCTATAAATACGCGAAGAAACCAATTTTTTCCTTCTTTAACATATTCAATATCTACAAGATCAAGTTTCATATCTTGAATGATAGGTGTAACGAGTTCTTCGACAATGTCCGTTACTTTGCTCATAAAAACCTCCTGATTAACAATGGTAATAGCTTATAAATTAATAAAAATTAATCATCATAGAAGCAAAATGGACTTAACCAAAAAGACGAAAGAGTGGGTATGCCCCACTCTTTCCAAGAGTTATCAGTAGTATTTCCAATAAAAATATACCATAACCAAAATTTATATGCAAATAATTCGAAAAGCGGAGGGCGCTTGATTATCGGCGAAACTCGCTGGAGGGCTGACGAGGAAGGTTGTTTTTCAAACCTTCCACGGCAGACCGAAGCGACGCGAGCCGATAGCGCCCGCAGCTGGACAATTCGAAAAGCGAAGGCGACTGCTCAGCCCCGACAAGCATAAGGCAGCTTACGTAGTGGCTTGCCCTTTAGCCACGCAGTAAGTTGACTTATGACCTCGAGGGGCTAGGAGCCGCAGCTGGATCTCGAAAAGCGAAGGGCGCTTGATTATCGGCGAAACTCGCTGGAGGGCTGACAAGGAAGGTTGTTTTTCAAACCTTCCACGGCAGACCGAAGCGACGCGAGCCGATAGCGCCCGCAGCTGGACATCTCGAAAAGCGAAGGCGACTGCTCAGCCCCGACAAGCACTATTTATAAATTAAAACAACGACAATTGATTCTGCTCTGGAAGAGATTCTAGACAACCGTGATTGTTTAGATACTCTATAATTGTTTTTGAAACTCTTCCACGTTGTTGAAGATCTTCTTTTGATAAGAATTCCCCTTCTTCACGTGCTTTTACAATATTTAATGCCGCGTTTGTTCCTAAACCCGGAATTGCATTGAAAGGTGGTATTAATGAGTTCCCATCAATAACAAACTCTGAGGCCTTTGAACGATAAAGATCGACCCGTTGAAATTGGAAACCACGTTCACACATTTCCAGACAAAGCTCTAATACCGTTAATAAACTTTTTTCCTTTGTAGATGCGTCTAATCCTTTAGCATTTATTTCATCAATCTTGGTTCGAATGGAACTTGAACCTCGGACCATCGCTTCTAAGTCGAAGTCTTCGGCCCTAACTGTGAAATATGCCGCATAATAAAGCAATGGTAAATGGACTTTAAAATAAGCAATACGAACTGCCATCAAAACATATGCTGCAGCATGGGCCTTAGGGAACATGTATTTAATTTTTTTACAAGAATCGATATACCATTCCGGAACATTTTGCTTTCGCATTTCCTCTTCCATTTCCGGCTGCAATCCTTTCCCCTTACGAACCGATTCCATAATTTTAAAAGCTAGTGATGGTTCTAAGTTTTGATAAATCAAATAAACCATGATGTCATCACGACATCCAATTACTTCCGGTAATGTACAAGTTCCGTTGTGAATCAATTCTTGTGCATTTCCTAACCAAACATCTGTCCCATGAGAAAGACCAGAAATTTGGACTAGTTCGGAGAAAGTTGTTGGTTTTGTATCTTCAAGCATCTGCCTTACAAATCTTGTTCCAAACTCCGGAATCCCCAACGTTCCTGTTTTACACATAATCTGTTCTTCAGTAACCCCTAATGATTTCGTACCGCTAAAGATTTGCATTACGACGGGATCATCGGTTGGAATTGTTTTCGGATCGATACCGCTCAGATCTTGAAGCATACGAATCATTGTTGGATCATCGTGTCCAAGTATATCTAATTTTAAAACATTGTCATGAATCGAATGGAAGTCAAAATGGGTCGTTTTCCATTCCGATCCCCGATCATCTGCCGGGAATTGAATTGGTGTAAAATCATATACATCCATATAATCGGGAATAACGATAATTCCCCCTGGATGCTGTCCTGTTGTCCGTTTAACACCTGTACACCCTTGTACTAATCGATCAATTTCCGCACCACGTAAATTAAGGTTATTATCTTGTGCGTAACCTCTAACATATCCATAAGCAGTTTTATCAGCTACCGTACCAATTGTTCCAGCACGATAAACATATTCCTCACCGAACAGAACCTTTGTATAGTTATGTGCACGAGGTTGGTATTCTCCGGAGAAGTTAAGATCAATATCGGGAACTTTATCCCCCTTAAAACCTAAGAAGGTTTCAAATGGGATATCATGTCCATCTTTTTTATATTTTATTCCACAATTTGGACAGTCCTTATCAGGTAAATCAAAACCAGAACCAACTGATCCATCATTGAAAAACTCCGAATGCTTACACTTTGCACATACGTAATGAGGTGGCAGCGGATTAACTTCGGTAATTTCTGTCATAGTTGCTACAAAAGAAGATCCAACTGAACCACGGGAACCAACGAGATATCCATCATCTAATGATTTTTTCACTAGTTTATGAGAAATAAGATAAATAACTGCAAACCCATGACCAATAATACTTTTCAACTCTTTTTCCAGTCTTGCTTCAACAATCTCAGGAAGATCATCTCCATAAATACTACGTGCCATTTCATAACTCATATTTCTTATTTCATCTTCGGCACCTTCAATTTTTGGTGTGTATAGATCATCCTTAATCGGTTTAATTGTATCAATCATATCTGCAATTTTATTCGTGTTCGTAATAACAATTTCTTTTGCCTTTTCTTTACCTAAAAACGAAAAAGCTTGCAGCATTTCATCTGTTGTTCGAAAATGAACATCTGGTAATTTATGGCGATTTAAAGGATTGGCACCCGCTTGTGAACCAATTAAAATTTTTCGATATATCTTATCCTCTGGATTAAGGTAATGTACATTGCCGGTTGCTACAACCGGAAGGTCTAGTTTTTCACCTAATTTAACAATATTCGATATAATTTCTTCTAATGATTTCTCGTCTCGAACTAATTCTAATTCTAGTAAATGAGCATATACCTCTTTTGGATGCACTTCTAGATAATCATAGAATTTCGCAGTTTCCTCTACCTCATCGGGAGCTTTTTGCATCATCCCTTCAAATACTTCTCCCTTATCACATGCAGAACCAACGAGGATACCTTCACGGAATTTTTGCAATTGTGATCTCGGTATTCTAGGAACACGATAAAAATAATCAATATGGGCTAGTGATATAAGTTTAAATAAATTTTTAAGCCCTGCTTCTGTCTGTGCAAGTAATATACAGTGGGATGGACGTGCCCGTTTATATGCGCCACCTTTTCCCATATAATCATTAAATTGATCATGGTATTCAATTCCTTGTTTATTTGCATCTTTTAATAATTTTATGAGAATATATCCGGTTGCTTCAGCATCATATATCGCCCGATGGTGTTGGGTTAATTCAATATCAAATTTTTTCGCTAGTGTATTTAAACGATGATTTTTAAATTCTGGAAAAAGTAATCTTGCTACTTCTAATGTATCAATAACAGGGTTTGTTGCTTTTGGCAAACCGATCTTCTGGTAACCTACATTTAGAAAGCCCATATCAAAAGAGGCATTGTGGGCTACTAAAATATCATCTTTTGCCCACTCTAAAAATTTTCGTAAAACAATATCAACATCAGGTGCGCTTTCAACCATATCATCGGTAATTCCTGTGAGTTCAATTGTTGTATTTGATAGCCGATGGTGAGGGTTAGCAAACGATTCAAAACGGTCGATAATTTCACCGTTGTGGATTTTCACGGCAGCCAATTCAATGATTGTATCATAAACAGCAGATAAGCCTGTTGTTTCCACGTCAAAGACGACAAATGTATCATCACTTAATAATCGATGGGCATCATTGTATGTGATTGGAACACCATCATCGACTAGATTTGCCTCTACCCCGTATAGAATTTTAATATCATTCTTTTTCCCTGCACCGAAAGCTTCCGGGAACGATTGAGCAATTCCATGATCGGTAACAGCAATGGCTTTGTGACCCCATTTTTTAGCCTGGCTGACTAAGTCACTAATTGGCGTAACAGCATCCATTTGACTCATAGGTGTATGAAGGTGAAGCTCGACTCGTTTTTCTCCTTCGGGTGAATGATCTTGTCTAAGTTTCGGTTTAATTTCATTTAAATCATTGGCAATCATGACAAGATCCCGAACGAAAGTATCATTTTGAATGCTTCCTCGTGCTCGAATCCACATTCCTTTTTTCACTTGGCTGAGAATCACAGCATCTTCTTTGTCACGTGAAAACATTTTCACTAAAATTGAGCTAGTGTAGTCTGTAATTTTGAATGTCAATAATGTTCTTCCACTACGAAGTTCCTTTGTTTCCGCAAAAAATACATATCCTTCTACTGTGATTCTTCTTTCCTCATCAATAATTTCTTCCATGCGACGGAAAGTATCATCTTCTTTAATCGATAGCCCAATCATGACTGGACCTTCCATTACAGGAGAATCACTAGAGTCTGTTTCTTTCTTCTGCATTTCTATTACAGCTAACTTCGCCCGTTCTTCGTCTTCTTTTTGTTTTTCTTCAATAAATTTTTTATATTCTTCATTTGTTTCATTCTGTCCGATTTCGGCATCCAAAACATAGAATGGAAACCCGAAATTCTGGTAGATGTTTGAAATCCATTCTCCGTATTTTTGTTTTAGTGTTCTTGCTTCCGTATCATTTCTTGCTTGTACAATTAATTTATTCCCTTTTACTGTCGGTACTTGCTCATTTAATAAGGATAAAAGCATAGGGGATATCCCATCAAGCTCTTTTATACAATGTCTCCAATAGTTAACGACGACTTCTTCGGGAATGGTCGATTCCATTACACGAATTGTAAAATCAACCTTTGCCACATGGTTAAATGCGTGTTCTAATTGTAGGGTAAAACGGTTAAAGATTTCATAAGGCAAAATCTGTTCAAACAAGAAATAAAAATGCCACCGTTTTGTTTTTCTCTCTACTACGAGTTTTTCTATTTCCGCGTTTTGAAAGGATTCGACGATTCCATCTTCTGTCATATTAAGTTGTTGCAATAATACACGAAATCGCTCTTTTTTTTCGGCGGGATTGCTAGACATATTTTTCTCTCCCATCCTTCTCTATATCTATTCATTAATAAACGTTCAAATATAAATCATTCCATATACATAATAAAAAAACATCACGACAATTTCAATCCACAAACATTGACAGATGTTTTCCTAAAAAGAGAGAAGAAGCAATCGGTATGTTCCGATTGCTTCATTATTCTATAAAAAGAATCTTTGTATATCATTCCATGTGACGATAATCATTAATAACATTAATAACATAAAACCTATAAAGTGGACCATTCCTTCTTTTTGACGATCGATTGGTTTTCCTCTTAATGCTTCTACACCGAAGAATAGTAAACGTCCACCATCTAATGCCGGAATAGGCAATAAATTCATAATACCTAGGTTAATACTTAATAATGCTGCCCATTTCATCAAGAAAGTAATGCCTGATTTTGCGACTACTTCTGTTGATTTATAAATACCGACAGGACCCGATAACATATCGATTGAAAATTGACCTGTTACAAGTTTACCAAGCATTCTAAAGATCTCAATAGTCCACTGGTATGTTTGCTCAACACCATATGTTGCCACTTTTAATGGTGACTTTTGAACTGGATTATTTACCCCAATTCGACCAATTTCCTTATTACCATCTTTTTCAGCTTTCGGTGTAACGGCAATATCTTTAGTTTGATTATTTCTTTCAATCGTAAACATTAATTCTTCACCCGGATGCTTTTGGATCACTTCAACAATATCTTCCCAACTTGAAATTTCCGAGCCATCAATGCTTATAATCGTATCACCTTCATGTAAACCAGCTTGTTTCGCCGCACCATCTGAGGTTAATTTCCCTAGTACTGGATCATTTACAGGTACACCTTGAATAATCGCTAAAATAGTAAATATAACAATCGCCAGAACAAAGTTCATCATTGGTCCTGCAAAAATCGTCATTGCACGGTGTCCCAATGATTTCGACGCAAATTGTCTGTCCCATGGAGCGATTTGAGTTTCTACCCGATCTTCTACAATCACAGCGTCTTTTGTAACAGAAAAAGTTTTTAAAGTTTCATCCTCATCTCCTTCTTCATATCCTTTAATAATTAGCTTGTGATCTAAATCAGACTCTTCCACCTCAATCGTACGGATATCCGAAAAACGACTTTTTCCATTAATAACTATTTTATTAACTTCTTCGTTTTCATTAAAAAGTAGTCCAACTCGTTGACCGGCTTTTAATTCGACCATTTCTTGATCTTCACCCGCCATACGGACATATCCACCAATCGGTAATAGCCTAATCGTATAAAGAGTTTCATTTTTTCTAAAAGATAATACTTTCGGACCAAATCCAATTGCAAATTCACGAACTAAAATACCTGCTCGTTTAGCGAAATAAAAATGACCTGCTTCATGGAAAAATACTAATGCTCCGAAAATAATAATAAACGCGATTACTGTCGTCAAAATCCAAAACCACCTTTTATAAGAGTGAGTTTATATACGCTCTTGTTTCCTGATCTACCATTTTGATTGTATCCAGATCTGGATGAGTAATCCTATGATGCTTTTCAAGTGCCTTTTCAACGAATTCATCAATTGTTAAGAAAGAAATTTTTCTTTTTAAAAACGCATCAACTGCCGCTTCATTTGCTGCATTTAAGACCGTTGGCATGGTTCCTCCGGCCTTTCCAGCTTCATAAGCGAGTTTTAAACAAACAAAACGATTCAAATCCATATCTTCGAAATGCAATTTGCCAATTTCGGCTAAATTCAATTTATTTCCTGTTGGTAATGGTAGGCGATCGGGATATGTTAATGCATATTGAATAGCTACACGCATGTCTGGTGAACCTAGCTGTGCTTTTACACTAGTATCCCGAAATTCAACCATCGAATGAATGATACTTTCTCGATGTAATAATACATCTATTTTTTCATATGGTAAATTAAAAAGCCAATGTGCTTCGATAACTTCTAAACCTTTATTCATCATAGTAGCTGAGTCAATCGTAATTTTTGCCCCCATCGACCAATTCGGATGGTTCAATGCTTGGTCAAGTGTAACATCTTTAAGTTCTTCACGACTTTTATCCCGGAAACTACCACCAGATGCCGTAATGATTAGACGTTCTATATTTTTTTCTGCTTCTCCTTGTAAACATTGAAATATAGCTGAATGTTCGCTATCAATCGGCAAAATGTCTACACCATTTGCTTTAGCTGATTCCATAACGATGTGGCCAGCTGTAACAAGTGTTTCTTTATTTGCTAAAGCAATTGTTTTCTTTGCTTTAATGGCTTGCAATGTCGGATATAAACCAACACTTCCCATAACAGCATTAACAAGGACGTCGGTCTTTTCATAAACAGCTACTTCTACTAACCCATCATCTCCGTAGGAAAAACGGATATTGTTACTAAATTCAGATTTTAAGGTTTCATAATCCGTTTGCTCTTTAACAGATACAAACTCAGGACTAAACTCCGAAATAATTTTTCTAGCAAGCTCAATATTTTTCCCAATTGAAAAAGCAACTAGGCGAAATTTATCTGGATGATTTCGAATCACATCTAATGTTTGCGTACCAATGGATCCAGTTGCCCCTAATAAACTAATATATCTCATCTTTTCAACTCCTAATTAAACAGTAAAACATTTTATTATTATTGGACGAAATGGAGTAAATGGAGTAATGGCCATACGAATAATAAGCTATCGAATCGATCCAAAATCCCTCCATGTCCAGGTAAGATGTTGCCGGAATCTTTTACCCCGTATTGACGTTTATAGGCTGATTCCACTAAATCCCCTATTTGTCCAAAAATCGCAACGACTGCTGAAACAACAATAAGTTGAACGATAGAAGCATCTAGATTAGAAAATAGTGAGAATAGAATACCAACGATGATTGCGCAAACTACTCCCCCTATTGCTCCCTCAACTGTTTTATTTGGACTTATTTCTGGCCAAAGTTTTCTTCTGCCCATTGCACGTCCTATAAAGTATGCGCCGGAATCAGTAGCCCAAATGGCAAATAAAGAATATAGAATATATGTAAGACCATTATCTGCATCTCGTGTTTCAACAAAATAATAGAAACCCATACCTATATAAACTACCGTAAGTAACAAAAAGGAGATATGATCAAACGTGGTTTTATTTTTAGTAATAACAGTAATGACTAATAATAGTAAAACTGCTATAAAAATATAATGCAATTTTGTATAGCCAAAATGCTCAATGACATGTGTATACTGCTTTGGAACTAAAATGATCCATAATAATAATAATGAAATAATACCCTGAAGTGAAAAAATAGATAGTTTCCTCATTTTTAAAAGCTCATAAAGGGCTACCGTTCCCATTAAATAGGATAAAATTACAAACGGGATATTTCCATATATTACGATCGGTATGAATATTGCTGCTGCAATCACTGCTGTAATTATTCTTTGCTTCACTTCTCTGTACCCTCACTTTTTAAGCCGCCATATCTTCTTGATCTTTGTTGATATTCCTCAATTGCCTGCAGTAAATCATCTTCACTAAAGTCAGGCCATAAAACATCAGTAAAAACAAATTCAGTATATGCCATTTGCCATAGCATAAAATTACTTAACCTAATTTCGCCACTTGTACGAATCAGTAAATCAGGGTCTTTATACTTTTTTGACATTAAATAATTAGAAAATAATTCTTCTGTAACACTATTTTTGTCAATAGTACCATTTTCCATATCAACAATAATATTTTGAACAGCATTTAGTATTTCATCCCTACCACCATAATTAAGGGCAAAGTTTAAAATTAGCCCTGTATTATCGCGTGTATCATCAATCGCTTTTTGTACAGCTTTCATCGTATGTGCTGGTAACTTTTCTTTATGGCCCATCATCTGAACTTTAACATTTTCTTCCACTAATTCCGGTAAGAATGTACCAAGAAATTCCTCTGGAAGTTTCATTAAATAATCGACTTCATTTTTAGGTCTAATCCAATTCTCTGTTGAAAAGGCGTAAAGCGTCAAAACTTCAATCCCAATATTATTAGCAAAGCGTGTGATAGGTTTAACCTTTTTCATCCCTTCATGATGTCCAGCGATTCGCGGCAATGCACGTTTACTTGCCCACCTACCATTCCCGTCCATTATGATTGCGATATGTTTTGGTAGATCATGTTTTTTTATGTTTTCAATTCTTTCTTCAATACTTTGAGTTCCTTTGGAAGTTTTTTTTAACTTCAACTTATTTAACATAACTTGCCCTCCACTGGAATACTGCACCAAATAATCTGTACCATATTATATAATATCAAAAAAACGCAGGAATATCTTTATTTACTATAAATTATGTATTGAATGTGATTTCTATTATAGATAATATAATTATATTTGAGAAGTTTTTCACTGTAATTATTTAGATTTAATAAACTAGATAAGCGCATATCCTATACTCCGCCCCGACAAGAAAAAAACTCTCGAAATTCGAGAGTTCCTTTGTATTACACTTCTAATATATCTTGTTCTTTCGTTTTAGTAATTTGGTCGATTTTATTAATATGCTCATCGGTAATTTTTTGAACATCATCTGAGTAGCCACGTAAATCATCTTCCGAAATTTCACCGTTTTTTTCTAATTTCTTTAAATCATCATTGGCATCACGACGAATATTTCGAATTCCAACTTTTGCTGCTTCAGCTTCTTTTTTTACATGCTTTACTAATTCTTTACGACGTTCTTCAGTTAATGCTGGAACAGCTAGACGAATTAATGTTCCATCATTACTTGGAGTTAGTCCTAAATCCGATTTTAAGATGGCTTTTTCAACTTCTGAAACAATTGATTTATCATATGGCTGAATAACTAATAATCTAGCTTCAGGAACAGATACGGATGCAAGTTGATTCACTGGTGTAGGTGCACCGTAATAGTCGACTACGATTCTATCCAATAAAGAAGCACTTGCTCTACCCGCTCTAATTGAACTTAATTCACGAGTATATGCTGATATTGCCTTAGACATTTTGTCTTTAGTATTTGCTATGACTTGTTTTGGCATTAAGCTTTCCCCCTAACAATTGTACCAATATTTTCTCCCATTATAACACGTTTAATATTTCCTTTTTCCATAATCGAAAAAACAATTAATGGAATATCATTGTCCATACATAAAGATGATGCAGTTGAATCCATAACAGCTAAACCGTTTTTGATCACATCTAGATAAGTTAATTCTTCATATTTCACAGCATTTTCATCTAGTTTTGGATCTGCAGAGTATACGCCATCTACATTGTTTTTTGCCATTAGGATAACTTCAGCTTCAATTTCAGCAGCTCGCAATGCAGCTGTCGTATCTGTTGAAAAATAAGGATTTCCAGTGCCGGCAGCAAAAATTACGACACGTTTTTTTTCAAGATGTCTTATTGCACGTCTACGAATATATGGTTCTGCCACTTGACGCATATCTATAGACGTCTGTACTCTTGTTTCTATTCCATTTTGTTCTAAACTATCTTGAAGTGCTAAAGAGTTCATTACAGTAGCTAACATACCCATATAATCGGCAGTTGCTCTGTCCATCCCCATTTCACTCCCGATTTTGCCTCGCCAAATGTTTCCACCGCCAACAACAACAGCGACTTCAACTCCTAATTCAGCTAGCTCTTTCACTTGTTCCGCTACGGATTTAATTACAGTGGGATTAATTCCAAAACCTTGTTCACCTGCTAATGCTTCACCACTAAGTTTTAAAACGACACGTTTATATTTTGGGGTGCTCATTGTGAACCTCCAATTTTTTTTGAGTATGTATTCTATATTACTATATTTTAAATGTCTTTAAAAATAGGGAACACATCGTGTCCCCTATCCATTGATATTATTACTTCTTAACTTGGCTCATTACTTCTTCAGCAAAGTTATCTTGACGTTTCTCGATCCCTTCACCAACTTCATAACGAACTAAGTTAGTAATTGTCGCACCATGTGATTTAACAAATTGACCAACTTTTTGATCAGGATTTTTAACAAATGCTTGATCAATAATACAAATTTCTTCAAAGTATTTGCTTAAACGTCCTTCTACCATTTTAGCCACAATGTTTTCTGGCTTGCCTTCATTTAATGCTTGTTGCGTTAAAATTTCACGCTCATGCTCAACTTCTTGTGCAGATACTTGATCACGAGAAATGTATTTAGGATTTAATGCAGCAGCATGCATGGCAACATCTTTAGCAACTGATTGATCAGTTGTTCCTTCTAACACAGTCAATACACCAATACGGCCACCCATGTGTAGGTACTCACCAAATGCTGCATTTTCCGGTTTTGTTAATACTGTAAAACGACGTAAAGTGATTTTTTCACCAATTTTAGCAATTGCAGCATTAATTGTTTCACTAACAGTCGCACCATTATCCATTTGTTGTTCTAATGCTTCTTCAACAGTTGCTGGTTTTTTGTTTAATAAATGTGCAGCTAATTCTTTAACAAGATTTTGGAAGCCTTCATTTTTTGCAACAAAGTCTGTTTCAGAGTTAACTTCTAAAATAACCCCTTCATTGCCTTCAACGGAAATATAAGTTGTACCTTCCGCAGCAATACGGTCAGCTTTTTTAGCTGCTTTTGCAATTCCTTTTTCACGAAGGAAATCAATTGCTTTTTCCATATCTCCATCTGTTTCTGTAAGTGCCTTTTTACAATCCATCATTCCAGCACCTGTTTTTTCACGAAGTTCTTTAACCATTTGTGCAGTAACTGCCATCGGATGTTCCTCCTTATTATATGTAGATTCATTATTAGTGTATACGGATTATCTCTTAAAAAAAGGTGATAAGGATGAAGCCTTCTTATCACCTTTTCACATACATTTTTAACAATACGAACAAAATTTATAATTATTCAGCTGCAACAGTTGCAGTTACTTCTTCTTCTTCACCTTGTTTAACTTCGATGATTGCATCAGCAATTTTACCAGTTAATAGTTTAACTGCACGAATCGCATCATCATTCGCTGGAATTACATAGTCGATTTCATCTGGATCACAGTTTGTATCAACGATACCAACGATAGGAATATTTAATTTACGAGCTTCTGCAACAGCGATACGCTCTTTACGAGGATCGATGATGAATAATGCATCTGGTAACTTTTTCATATCTTTAATTCCACCAAGGAATTTAACTAAGCGTTCATGTTCTTTTTTAAGCTGAACAACTTCTTTTTTCGGAAGAACTTCAAAAGTACCGTCTTCTTCCATTTTTTCGATTGCTTTTAAACGTTCAATACGTTTTTGAATTGTTTCAAAGTTTGTTAATGTACCACCTAACCAACGGTGATTCACAAAATACATACCTACGCGTTCTGCTTCTTCTTTAACAGATTCTTGAGCTTGCTTTTTTGTACCAACGAAAAGAATGTTTCCTCCGTTTGCTGCAAGTTCTCTTACAAAGTTGTATGCTTCTTCAACTTTTTTAACTGTTTTTTGAAGATCGATAATATAGATGCCGTTACGCTCTGTGAAAATATATTTTTTCATTTTTGGGTTCCAACGGCGTGTTTGGTGACCAAAGTGTACACCAGCTTCAAGCAATTGCTTCATAGAAATTACTGACATGTTATTTCCTCCTAATGGTTTTGATTTCCTCCGCTTCATTCATCTTTATATAAAGACTATCCATTTAGATAGCACCCTTTATTTAAATCCAGAAGCGTGTGTATTAACACCATGAAATAATATAGCATAAAAAATATTTTCAATCAAGCATATCAAGCTATTTTTGTTGAAATTTTACCATTAAGTCGATTTCTGTTTTTCCTTTATTAAGCTTTTTTGCTATTTCATCATTTGTTAATCCTGTTTTTTGCAATGATATAATTTTATCAATTAATGTTTCTGAATTTGTTACATCTTGCTCATTTTTTATTAAATTAGTATTCGTCCCCGCTGTGTTTTGATATGACTTAGCCGCATACATACGATTATAATTATTCGAAATTACTTCGTTTACTTCATTCGTCCGTTTATCAATTGTTTGATGGTTATTAGTCGTTTTCTCTATTGCCCCGTCCTTTTTCTGTTTTATCTGAACACTTTTGAATTTACTTATAAATTGCTCATTTTCTTCTTTCAATTCCTCAATATGGGCTGTAAAGATATCTTCCATCTCTTTCATGACTTGCTTTTGGGAATGGTCCATCGTCAATAAACGATTTTGTCTTGAAAATAGAATGATAACGGCAAATATAGTAATAATATTTAATATAATTGATAGTAATAAAATAAAAATTGTCATAATAATTCCCTACCCACTATAATCGACGTTTTTCCCTTTAAATGGGTGATTTTGTTCAATTGACTTCCCATTTTTATGTTTTTTCAGTTCGTGTTGAAATGAATTATCTTTTGAATCCTTTTTAATGTGACTTCCATCTTTTTGTTCGCTTCTGATTACATTTTGCCGTTTTTTTTGTAATTCCTTCTCGACTTGAATCATGGCATTTTCATTAAGCATTTGCCCATCTTTTTGTAATTCTTGAGTTTGTTTGCTTACATCAATACTTTTCGGCAAGGCAATTTGCATTTCAATTGATTTTAACTCCATAGTTTTATTACCTCCACGAGAATGGTTCACTAATTTTTTTCTAAAATTTTCTTAAGTTTAAATATTGCTTTAGAATGGATTTGTGAGATTCTCGATGTCGAAAGGTTCATAATTTCCCCTATTTCAGTTAAAGTCAATTCTTCACGATAAAACAAACTTAACACCAATTGTTCTTTTTCAGATAGTTGGGTAATGACCTTGGTTAATTCTTTAATTTGTTCCTTTTTCACTAAATAATCGTCGGGACTTGGAGTATTTTCATCCTTAATAATATAACTACTTGCATCGCTGTCATCCATTTCAAATACATGTTCATCGATGGAGAGAATATTTGCAAAAAAATGCTCATTGACAGTTTGGTACACTTCCTCTTCATTTATCCCTAAGTGGTCAGCAATTTCTTCGGCAGAAACGGTTCTCATATGTTGCTGTTCTAATTGTTCAATGGTCGATTCAATTTTTTTTGCCTTTTCCCTTGTGCCTCTTGGCAGCCAGTCTTCTTTCCTTAGTCCATCAAGGATAGCACCCCGAATTCTAAACGATGCATATGTATCAAATTTCAAATCTCGGGATAGATCAAATTTATTTAATGCATCAAGTAATCCTAACATACCAAGACTTTTTAGATCATCCTTTGAAACATTGCGAGGAAGTCCTACTGCAATCCTATGTACATGATAATATACAAGCGGTAAATATTTTTTTACTAAAACATCTCCAGCCTGCGTATCACGAGAACTTAGCCATAAATCCCAATATTTTTTCTCTTCTTTCGTTTCCGAATATGCCATAGTTGCCCCTCCTCGTAGTTAGTTTCCTTATAGTTCTGTAATTCCTTTATTAACCGTCCGTATTTGCAAAATAAATGATTCCGGATTAAATTCGATTGTCCTACCGCTTTTTCCACCTGTATCTTCTGCTACTAGCTGGATATTTTCGTTTTGTAAAGCTGACTTAACTGCTTCAACATTTCTCGGTCCAATTCGCATCATTTCATTAGCTGATGAAAAGGAAAACATTTCGGCTCCCCCAGCAATTTTTGCTTTTAATTTTCTTGGATTACTTCCAGCGTGAATGAGCCTAGATTTCAATTCTATAATAGCGGTATCCGCAAACTTACTTTTATTTATTGGTTGCGAATTTTTCGCTATACTTGAATCCGGTAACATAATATGTGCTAAACCAGCCAAAGGTTGAGATGAATCATATACAATTACCCCTACACATGAGCCTAATCCAGTTGTACGAATTGTATTTGGTGCTGAAACTATATTCATATCTGCAATCCCAACTTTAATAACTGTCTCCATTCATTCCACTCCCAACGATTTGAAAATGATTTGAAATGATTCTGGATTTGGGAGTAGAAAAAAGTGTCCATTTACAGCCGATAAAGTGTCTGCTTCATAAAGTGCCGTATCTATTACAATTGCACGATCACTTATTTGTGAAACCTCTAATAACCCATAGCTAATAATTGCTCCGAACATATCGACACTAAGTGCAGGGACCGAAGGTAATAAATCTAATTGGGTAAAATCTGATAACGCCGTTAAATAGGAACCCGCTAAAATATTCCCCAATTCCTGTGCAGCAGATACCCCCATTTCTGAAATAGGACTAGCAAATGTAAACGTTGAATCACCAATCATTTTCCTAATAAAACGTTCCCCTTGCTCTATAGGAAGAATGAAAAACATGTTACCACTAGCATCTCCTTCAATTCTTAAGAAAACACTAACAACCACATTTTCCGACCCACCTGCTAGCTCCATGATTTCATTGAAAGGGACTATTCTCACATTTGGAATTTTCATATCAATTTTTTTGTTTAAAAGGGTTGATAATGCAGTCGCTGCATGACCAGCACCAATATTACCAATTTCTTTTAATATATCGAGATGTATATTTGTAAATCGATCCTTTTCCATATATGAAAACTCCTATTTGAGTGGACTTAGTACTTTTTCTAGGTTTATTAATAATAGTAATCGTTTATCTATTTTCGCAACTCCAGATATATATTCCGCTTTGATCGTGTCAACTACTTCAGGATGAGGTTCAATAATGTCTTTCGAAATATCCAAAACATCATTGGCTGCATCTACTAATAAACCAACTTCCATATTATCTACTACTACAATGATAATTCTCGTACTTTCATTGGATAAAATTTTTCCTATTCCTAACCTTTTTTGCAAATCGATAATTGGCAATACGACACCGCGTAAATTTATGACACCTTTAACAAAACTCTCCGTACGAGGGACTCTCGTTATATGTTGTACTTTTTCAATTGCACGAACTTGCTCAACAGGAATAGCATATTCTTTATCTAATAACTGAAATACAATTAATTTTACATTTTCTGTAGCTACTGATTCTGTCAATTTCCCCACTCCAATCACTTTATCAATGCGTTACAATCAATGATTAATGCAACTTGTCCATCGCCAAGAATCGTTGCTCCTGATATTGCAAAAACATTTGTTAAATAGTTTCCTAGTGATTTTAAAACAATTTCTTGTTGTCCGATAAATGAATCAACGACCAATGCAGCCATTTTACTGCCTTTTCTCACAATAACGACTGACAAATACTCATTATCTTCAATTTCCGCTGGTACACTAAATACCTCATTTAAAAATACAAGGGGTACGATATTTCCTCTAAAATCGATTACTCTTTGGTTATGTGCATTTAAAATATCACTTTGCTTAATGATAGCTGTTTCGATAATAGATGATAGAGGGACTGCATATTTTTCTTCACCTAGTTCTACTAACATTGCTGAAATAATAGATAATGTTAATGGCAGCTGAATAATAAAGACTGAACCTTGACCTTCTGTTGATTCAATATTAATGATACCACCTAAAGATTCAATGGTTGCTTTAACAACATCTAAACCAACCCCTCTTCCGGAAATATCGGAAATTGTATCAGCTGTTGAGAATCCAGATGCCAGAATTAATTCAAATACCTGCTTATCCGATAAACTGCTAGCTTCTTCTTCACTTACTATCCCTTTAGACAAGGCTTTACTTAACACTTTTTCACGATTTATTCCAGCACCATCATCTTCGATTTCAATAAATACATGGTTCCCGCTATGATACGCTTTGAGCTTGATCGTTCCTTCTTCTGGTTTGCCTTGACTTCTTCTTTTCTCAGGTGTTTCAATTCCATGGTCAATCGCATTACGTAGCAAATGGACTAGGGGATCCCCAATCTCATCAATAACTGTACGATCAAGCTCGGTTTCTGCTCCAATTACCTCTAGATTAATATTTTTATGTAAGTCTCTAGCCAACTGCCTTACCATTCTAGGAAAACGGTTAAATACAGTTTCGACAGGGACCATCCGCATATTTAAAATGATATTTTGGAGATCACTAGAGATTCTTGTCATTCTTTCCACGGTTTCATCTAGTTCAGAGTGATGAAGTTCTTTTGAAATTTGTTCTAATCTTCCACGATCAATCACTAGTTCTTCGAATAAATTCATTAAAATATCAAGTCTTTCAATATTCACACGAATGGTTTTACTTTGACTAGCAGGATTCCCCTTCGGTTGAGTACTTTTCTTTTCTTTTTCCGATCTATCAGCTTGTTTTTCACTATTTTGAGTGGATGGTGTTTCTTCTGATATTATTTCTTTATCATCTGATCCTTCTTCTTGAAATTGATTAAAATGGGTGATTTCATGAATGTCTACCTTTTCAATCTCAGATACTTTCATTACTTTCTTTTTTATTTCTTCAGCTAAATCATTTGTTATTAATGTAATAAAAAATTCATTATCAAATTGTTCTGCTTCCAATTGTTCTACCGTTGGATTTGACTTAATAACCTCGCCACATTTTTCTAACACTTCAAATGTCATAAATACCCGAGCGGCTTTTAATAAACAATCACTTCTCAACGAAATCGAAAGTTCATAGCAATGAAACCCTTGATCTAATGATTGTTGGATAATCGTTTGTTCATATTGGTCATAATGATTTTTTAATTCAGACTTGATCTCTTCTACTACTGTAGCGGCAATTTCGTTTTGTGCCGTTTGAATTGCTGCCGACTCACCAGTTTCAATCATATGCAATTTCTCGATTACTAGGGATACATCTTTTTTTCCATCTCCGCCTGAAGCAATGGATTCAACCATAAATTCAAGATCGTCAACAGCTAAAAATACAACATCGAGAATTTCTGCAGTCACATGAATCTTTTCATTCCGGATTGCATCTAAAACATTTTCCATCTTATGGGTAAGGTTTGCTAGATCTTCATACCCCATTGTCGCAGACATACCTTTCAATGTATGCGCAGATCTGAAAATTTCATTTACAATTGAAAGATCTTCTGGATTCTTTTCTAAAAGTAATAATTGCTCATTACAAGATTGTAAATGTTCTTTACTTTCTTCAATAAAAATCTCTAAATATTGACCCATTTCCATAAAACCCCACGCCCTTCTATACCATATATTTCATAATTGTTGTTGCAATGTGATTAAGATTAGCAATTTCATCTACAAGATTAGTTGCAATTGCAGATTTTGGCATTCCAAAAACGATACAGCTGTTCTCCGATTCTGCAATGGCTTTGACATTCCCATTAGACTTTAGTTCCATTAACCCTTTTGAACCGTCTGCTCCCATACCTGTTAATATGACAGCAATCTTATCATACTCACTACAATGGCTTATCGATTCGAACATCATATCAACGGATGGTCGATGACCTTTAATCGGTGGAGAATGGTTCAAACTTATTGTAAGTTCATTACCAACACATTTTAAAACGAGATGATAATCCCCAGGTGCAATATAGGCGACACCATCTTTAACAATTTCTCCATCCTCTGCCTCTTTTACAGTAATTTCACTTAATGTATCTAAACGATTAGCTAACGATTTTGTAAATCCTGCTGGCATATGCTGGACGATTAAAATCGGCGCTTTAATTGTTTTTGGCAATGCTGTTAGCACTTCTTGTAATGCCTTTGGTCCGCCAGTTGAAGAACCGATGCAAATGATTTTTTTTCTATTCCCGTGCTTCCAATTAACTTTACTAACCGGTTCCTTTTTTTCCTGCACGTTTTCCTGTTTCGTATTTAACGCTCTTCTCACGTTCAGCATATTTACTTGTCCAGCATTCTTCACCTTATTAATTAATTGTGTTTTAATTTTTCCTAAATCAAGGGATATGGCCCCTGATGGCTTAGCAATAAAATCAATGGCGCCGTTTTGCATTGCAATAATTGTATTTTCTGCGCCAGCTTTTGTTGTGCTTGATAGCATAATCACAGGTTTAGGAAATTCATCCATTAATATTGCTAAAGCTTCCAGCCCATTCAATATTGGCATTTCAATGTCCATTGTAATAACATCTGGGTTTAATAGTTTTGTTTTTTCAATGGCATCTTTTCCATTTCTAGCAATCCCTATGACCTCTATTTGAGGATCTTCTTCTAAAAAATTGACGATTAATTTCCTCATAAATGCAGAATCATCAACAACTAAGACCTTTATACGTTTCATGATCAGCCCTACCTTTCAAAGAAGCTCCGTAGTTTACGGATAAATGGATTCGATTGGGTTGATGATATCGCATATTGTTTTTTACCTAAGTAATTTTGTACGATTTTCTCAAGTTTTACCGAAACGGATGAACTAGGAAATTCTGTGTAAAAAGGCACTTGACGAATGACAGCTTTTCTCACATGCGAATCTTCTGGTAATATTCCAAGACTGTAGATATCTTTATTCATAAAATTCTTCATAACGGTTTGTAGACGGTTTAAAGTAAGAATACCTTCTTTTTCCCTTTCGCTTCTATTACAAATTAGAAAAAGGTTATTTTCTTTACTTTTTAATACGATGTATTTCATCATTGAATATGCATCTGTAATTGAAGTAGGTTCAGGGGTTGTTACAACAAAAATATCATCTACTGAAAATAATATTTGTAGATTTGCATTTGTCGCTCCTGCCCCCATATCGAATAGGATAAAATCATATTGATATTGTAACTCTTCTAATTCTTCCAACAATCTTTGAACAAAAATATTATCTAATTCCAGTACCTCAGAAAATCCATTTCCAGCTGAGATATAGGAAATATTGTTTGGTCCCGGAAAAATAATTTCATTAAATGGTATGTTTTTTTCAATATAGTCAGAAATGGTATATTTCGTATCTGTACCTAACAATACATTGATGTTCCCCATTCCTATATCAAAATCAAAAATTAGCACCTTATATCCTTTTTGTACTAAAGAAAAGGCAGTGTTAACGGTAATATTGGATTTACCTACACCGCCTTTTCCGCTAACAACAGCAATGGTTTTAGCAGGGGTAGATTCAATAGTTTTGAGCTTTTTTCGTAACTTTTCTGCTTGATCACTCATAATTTCATACCTTCAAATAAATGATTAACCAATAGGTCTCGTGTGCATTCTTCCAAATCGTCCGGAACATCTTGACCATTTGTAAGGTATGCCACACCTTTTTCATTTTTTAAAATCAAATTAAAAATTGTTCCATAAGTTGAGGTTTCATCCAATTTAGTGAAAATGAATTTGTTAATACTTAGAGATTCAAAGTTTTTTATTATCATTTGAATATCTTTTTCTTTCATTGTCGTCGATAAAGTCAAAAATGTTTCCATACTTTGACTAAAATCGATGAGGTTTTCTAATTCCGTAATATACTTCATTTCCCTGTAATTGCGGCCGGCAGTATCGATAAATATATGATCATATTCAGCATATTTTATGATCGCCTTTTGAAAATCCTCCAATTTATAAACAACCTCTACTGGTACATTTAGTAGATTAGCATATGTTTTCAACTGTTCGATAGCGGCAATTCTATAAGTATCTGTTGTAATAAAGGCAATTTTCTTCCTTTTTTCAAGTACTTCCCCCGCAGCAATTTTTGCTAAAGTAGTTGTTTTCCCAACACCTGTAGGACCGACTAAATTAATGAACTTTTTCTGTGGAGATATTCCGCCATGTTCAAAAGTAGACATACTCGAAATAAAAAATTCTTTTGCCCATTCAACTACTTGATTCATCGTAGGCTCATTGTCACTATTTCGATAACGATTTAGTAATTTGTTGCTTAAAGCTGAGATAATATCATCATTTATTTCTTGTTCGTGTAACTTTCCACAAATGACTTGAATGGGCTCGGGCAAATGTACAAGTAATTGATTCACTGTCATTTCCTGAACCATTTTCTTAATTTCAGTTAGTTCATGATGAATGTCATTTTTATTGTTTTGCTCAATGTTTACTCGTTGTTGTACAGGAATAATTGGTGGTTTTTGCTGCTTTTCTTTCAGAATAGCATGATTTTGTCTTGAGTCCATATCTAAGGCAGCGATGACTTCAAGTTTTTTTTTCTTAAATAAACCAAGCCAACCACCCGTATAGGTAACTTTGGAATTAAGAATGACTGCCTCGTCACCTAATTCACGACGAATCTGCTTCATCGCCTCTGACATATTTGATGCTACAAACTTTTTCACTTTCATGATAGATTCACCACCCCAACACTTTGTACTTCAACATTTGCCTCCAATTCATTATAAGAAAGAATCGGAACTCGTGGAAAATACCGTTCCGTCATTTGACGAACATACATCCTTACAGCAGGGGAACATAATATAATTGGTGATTGACCGATTACTGACAATTGTTCAACCTGTCCAGCTATTGCTTCTAAAATGCTTTGTGAATCATTTGGATCTATTGATAAGTAATTACCATGTTCTGTTTGTTGCACCCCATCAGCAATCATTTTCTCAATTTTTCCTGAAACAGTAATAACCTTTAAATTATTCCCGTCCTCAATATATTGATTCGTAATTTGTCTAGCTAAGCTTTGTCGCACATATTCCGTTAATAAATCAGTATCAGAGGACATTTTACCGAAATCGGCTAAAGTTTCAAAGATGATTGTTAAATTTCGAATTGATACATTTTCTTTAAGAAGTTTAGCCAAAACTTTTTGTATATCACCAACAGAAAGTGGATTTGGAGTAACTTCTTCAACTAAAATCGGATAGGTCTCTTTTATATGATCGATTAGTTGTTTCGTTTCTTGTCTACCTAATAATTCATAAGCATTTGCTCGTAAAAGCTCCGTAATATGCGTAGATACAACTGAAGGAGGATCCACAACTGTAAAACCTAAAATCTCTGCTTCTTCTTTCGTATCTTCGGTTATCCATTTAGCGGGTAAGCCGAAAGATGGTTCAATCGTATCAATTCCTTCAATTGAATCTTCCCCAATACCAGGGCTCATGGCCAAATAATGATCGAGCAGTAATTCTCCTCGTCCCATTTCACTTCCCTTTATTTTTAGGACATATTCATTGGGCTGTAATTGAATATTGTCACGGATTCTCACGACTGGAATAACAATTCCCAATTCTAAAGCCAATTGACGTCTAATCATGACGACTCGATCAAGTAAATCTCCACCTTGATTTGCATCCGCAAGCGGAATGAGGCCATAACCAAATTCAAATTCAATTGGGTCAATATTTAATAGATTAATAACACTTTCAGGACTTTTTAGTTCCTCAGATTGTATTTCTTCTTCCATTTCAAGAATATTATCATCTGATATCTTTGGTACCTTCGAAAGTCTAAATCCACCGAGCGCAATAGCTGCTGAGATAGGAATCGTTACTAAGTCATTAATTGGAGTAGCAATACCTAGTAAAAAAATCGTACCTGCTGCAACATATAACATTTTCGGAAAAGCAAGAAGCTGTGTTATGATATCTTGCCCTAAATTCCCATCAGATGCTGCACGCGTAACAACAATTCCTGTAGCTGTCGATATTAGTAGAGCAGGTACTTGACTTACAATACCATCTCCGACAGTAAGTAGTGAATATCTTGTAGCCGCTTCTGCAATAGGTAAACCTTGCTGGGTCATTCCGATAATAATCCCAAAAATTAAATTGATAAGTACAATGATAATACCAGCAATGGCATCACCTTTTACGAATTTACTCGCACCATCCATAGCACCGTAAAAATCCGATTCCCTACTTACTTTCTCCCTACGTTCCCGTGCTTCTTGTTCTGAAATCATACCGGCATTTAAGTCAGCATCAATACTCATTTGTTTCCCTGGCATTGCATCAAGAGTGAAACGTGCCGCTACCTCTGAAACCCTTTCAGATCCTTTTGTAATAACAACAAATTGGATAATAATTAAGATGAGAAAGACAACAAGTCCAACGATGACATTCCCGCCAACAACGAACGTTCCAAATGTTTCTACTACACCACCTGCTTCACCTTTAGAAAGGATTGATCTTGTTGTAGATACGTTTAAGCCCAGACGAAACAAAGTCAAAAGTAATAAAAGTGATGGAAAAACAGAAAACTGTAAAGGCTCGGTCATATTCATTGATGTTAATAAAACTAATAATGCTAAAGAAATATTGATAATGATAAGAAAGCTTAATAGTCCTGGTGGAAATGGTATGATCAACATCGCCACTATTAAAATGACACTTAATATAACAGACAAATCTCTTGTTGACACACTCTTTCTCTCCTAACTAATGAAAACCTAAATTTTATTTTTGATTCGATAAACATATGCAAGTATTTCAGCTACGACTTTAAAAAATTCTTCCGGAATGGCATCACCAATTTCAGTCTGATCATATAAAGCCCTTGCCAATGGTCGGTTTTCAACCATAATGATTTCATGTTCTTTCCCGATTTTTTTAATTTTTTCAGCAACAAAATCCACGCCTTTGGCAATCACATATGGTGCATCTTGCTTGTCTTCATCATATTTTAAGCAAATCGCAAAATGGGTTGGGTTTGTTATTATGACATCCGCTTTTGGTACTTCTTGCATCATCCTTCGCATCGCCATTTCCCTTTGCCTTTGCTTTATTTTCGATTTAATTAATGGGTCACCTTCACTATTTTTGTATTCATCTTTTATATCTTGTTTTGACATTCGGATATTTTTTTCAAAATCAAATTTTTGATATAAAAAATCAAAAACGGCCAAAAATAAAAGGGCAATGGATGCGGCTAAACCCATTTGTAATGCTAAGTTGATAATTATCTTAACGGCATCCCCAACAGATTTATATGATAATCCTAATACTTCATCAATCCGAGTCCATAGAACGATAAATGTAACCACACCGACAAATAAAATTTTCAGTATAGACTTAAGCAATTCAACGATTGCCCTCATTGAGAAGATTCGTTTAAAACCTTTAATTGGATCAAGCTTTTCTAATTTAGGTGTTATACTTTCCGGTGAAAATAATAATCCAATTTGTGCAAAATTAGAAACGATTGCTGCTATAAAAGCTACAAGTAGAATCGGACCTAATATAATGGCCGTTTCCTTTAAAACTTCAACAACAAGCACACGAAAATTATTTTCAGTTAAATCTGCTAACAATACATGTTGAAAAGAAGAACGGAAAAAATTTAAAATATGATTTCCAATAAATGATGAACCAAATAACAAAAATAAAAATACTGCCAAAAGTCCTACCGCTGTATTAATGTCTTGACTTTTAGCCGTTTGTCCCTTTTTCTTAGCATCCTGTCGTTTTTTTGGGGTTGCTTTTTCTGTTTTTTCACCGGAAAAAAATTGTAAGTCAAGCGAAATCAATTTCATTTATGTTCCACCTACTAATTTCATGACATCTCTCATCGCATAAAACATAGATGCAAATAATTGCTGGCATACCGAAAAAATAACGCCCATCACGATAACTAAAACGATAAAACTTACAGCTATCTTTACCGGGAAACCTACTACAAATATGTTGAGTTGTGGCACGGTTCTAGCAACTATCCCTAATGCAACGTCAACTAAAAAGATGGTCGCTACGACAGGAATCGACATTTGGAAAGCAATAACAAACATCTTACTAAATGTTTTCATTATAAAGTCGACCACACTTGCATCTCCGAACGAGAATAATACTTTATCAATAGGGATAAATTGATAACTGTAAAAAATTCCGTCTAAGATAATATGATGACCGTTTACCGAAAGTAACAATAATAAAGCAAAACTATATAAATATTGACCCATTAATGGACTTTGAGTTCCTGTTTGCGGATCAATGACGTTGGCAATCGCAAACCCCATTTGAAAATCAATAAATCCTCCGGCAATTTGAATGGCTGATAATATCAAGTACGCGATAAATCCAATAAAAAGCCCGACCATTGCCTCTTTAATAATAAGAAGAATATATTTCCCATCTATTTCAAATCCATGAACATCCATCGTATAATACATTAACCATGCTAGAAAGAATGCGAATCCAATCCGATAGACTGCTGGAATTGTTCGGTATGAAAAAAAGGGCATTGTTACAAAAAAGGCTGATATCCTGACAAAAATCAGTAAAAAGACCGTAAAAGATGGAATAAGTTGATCCATTCTATTAACCTACATATCTCGTTAAATTTGAGAAAATATCTGTTGCATAGGAAAGTAAATGACTTAACATCCACGGACCAAAAATAACAAGTCCAATTAATACCGCCACAATTTTCGGGATAAATGCGAGCGTTTGTTCTTGAATTTGTGTTGTTGCTTGAAATATACTAACAATTAATCCAATGATTAACGCAACTAACAAAAGTGGCCCAGCAACAATTAAAGTAACATATATCCCCTTCTCAGCAATGGATATGACCATATCCGAATTCATTTTCAATCACCTATCTTTAAAAGCTTTGTAATAACGATTTAACTACAAGATACCATCCATCGACTAAAACAAATAACAGTATTTTAAACGGCAGAGAAATCATCACAGGGGGTAACATCATCATCCCCATGGACATTAAAATACTTGCTACAACCATATCGATTACTAGGAAAGGAATAAAAATCATAAAACCAATTTGAAATGCAGTCTTAATTTCACTTAATGCAAACGCCGGAACTAAAGCTGTAATCGGAATATCTTCAACTTTTTTTGGTTGTTCTGCATGTGAATAGTCAAGGAAAAGCTCTAAATCTTTTTGTCTCGTGTATTTACTCATAAACTCTTTAAACGGAACGGATGCTTTATCATAAGCCTGTTCTAAAGTGATCTTATCATTAAATAAAGGTGTTAATGCTTGTTTATTTACCTCGCTAAATGTGGGTGCCATAATAAAAAATGTAAGAAATAATGACAAGCCTACAATCACTTGATTTGGCGGCATTTGCTGAGTCGCTAATGATGTTCGAACAAAGGATAATACAATCACAATCCTAGTAAACGAAGTCATTAAAATCAAAATACTAGGAGCCAAAGATAATACTGTTAACAAAAGAAGGAGCTTTACCGCTGCTGAAACATTGTCAGGTGAACTATTATTAAAAAACTGCATAAAATCATTCATCTGTTTCTTGCTCCTTCACGTCTAACTTGTTCATCGTTTTTCTTCTTTCTCTATTCATCGTTTCCAATTGATTTTTTAATATATGTTGAAAAGAAGAGGTTTTGGAAGAATTATTATCCGACTTTTTCTGTTTGTATTTATTCGTTAATTTTGTAATCATATCTCTCGGTTCAAGGGACTGTTCAACTTGATCCTCGTAATATTGGATAAACTCTTCAACTTCTTTTTGATTTTCAATTTCCTTAAGTAAATGGATATCTTCTCCGACACCCAAAATCAGTATTCTATTTCCAGCTTTAACAATTTGTAAGGATCGGTTTCCTCCTAAAGGAGTTCCGCCAAAATTTTGTATTAATCGATTCTGTTGGTAGGATCGACTTTTTTTATTAATAAATTTTAGTAAAAAGTATAATAAGGCAATAACAAACAGTAATGCAAAAACCATTTTGACGCCATCCCAAACAGTGATGATGGAATTATTTGTTTTTGCAGTCGTATCCGCATTTTTTGTATTATTTTCAGCTTCTTTTTTTGTATCGTTCTTTGATTCATTTGAATGTTGCTTAAACCAGTCTTCAACATTCCCATTATTGGTCTCTGCATGGGCGATAATATGATGCCCATACAGAGGTGTAATGAGTAAAATGAGTGTCAATAGTTTTAATAATGCTTTTCGCACGTTCCCTACACCCTCTTATTATCAATTAAGCCAGTGTTTTTTGTATTGCCTCTATTACACGGTCGGCCTGGAAAGGTTTCACGATAAAATCTTTCGCACCAGCTTGAATAGCATCGATAACCATTGCCTGTTGCCCCATTGCTGAACACATAATTATTTTCGCACTTGGATCTATTCCTTTAATTTCTTTCAATGCTGTGATTCCATCCATTTCTGGCATCGTAATATCCATCGTTACTAAATCCGGTTTTAATTCTTTATATTTTTCAACCGCTTGTGCTCCATCAGCTGCCTCGGCAACAACATCGAAGCCATTTTTTGTTAAAATATCTTTAATCATCATTCTCATGAATGCTGCATCATCTACTACTAGTATTCTATTTCCCATTTTATTAACCTCCGATTTAAACCCTATAATTGTTTAATTCTTTCTCTTTGACTAACTATATCTGTAATTCTCACACCAAAGTTTTCATCAATAACGACTACTTCCCCTTGTGCAATCAGTTGCCTATTTACTAAAATATCGACTGGTTCACCAGCAAGTTTGTCTAATTCAATGATAGACCCTGAGCCCAACTCTAGAATCTCTTTAACTGATCTTTTCGTTTTTCCTAGTTCCACACTTACTTGAAGTGGAATATCTAACAGCATATTTAAATTTCTAGTTTCAGGTGCAGCAAGCTGTTGATCATCAAAACTGGAAAAAACAGCTGGTTGAACATTTTGTTGTACGGCATTTCCACTGTTAGTGTTAGATGGTTGCTGTCTTACTGGTTGTGTTGCCTGTGGTTGTTCCGTTTGCATCATATTATATGAATCTACATTTGTATGACTAGATACGTGATGGTCCATCATATCATGATCTTGCTGTGTATTTTGAGTTTCAATTGTTTCGTTTGCTTCGCTTGTATTAAACAGATCGTCTACTAATCTTCTTCCAAAATCTAATGGTAGGACTTGCATGATTGAAGAATCGATTAGCTCTCCAACCTTTAATCGGAAAGAAATTTTAATGATTAAATCTTGATTTGGAATATTTTCAGTTCCTTCACCAGCATTTAAATTTAAAATATCGACTGTTGGCGGTGAAATGTCCACGCGTTTGTTGAATACGGTAGACATCGATGTAGCAGCTGAGCCCATCATTTGGTTCATAGCTTCTTGCACCGCACTTAGATGAATCTCGTCCATCGTATCAGAAGATTGTCCCGTTCCTCCGAGCATTAAATCCGCAATCACAGAGGCATCAGATTGTTTGATGATCATCATATTGATTCCGGAAAAGCCTTCTGTATATTTCACTTGAATGGATATATACGGATGTGGAAACTCATCTTTTAATTTTGATTTTTCAACAATTGTTACTGTGGGAGTAGTAATTTCCACCTTTTGTGATAATAGAGTAGATAATGCTGTAGCTGAACTGCCAAACGATATATTTCCTATCTCACCAAGAGCATCTCTTTCCATAGATGTTAAGTAATCATCCACATTTATTGTTTCTTTTTCTGTATTTTCCTCTCCATCATCCGCTGTACCACGTAAGAGAGCATCAATTTCATCTTGTGAGAGCATGTTATTCATCATCTTCTCCTCCTTTCACATCCTGTAATATTTGGACGGCCATTTTTTTGCCTCTTTTTCCTGTCTGTGCACTATATTTCGGAATTCCCTCCATTTTTACAATTACAGGGTCATTAATATTTTGATCCAATTGAATAACATCTCCTATATTTAAATTCAGAAAATCTTCAATTGTAATCTCAGTAGTTCCCAATTCAGCCACAAGTGGAATAACCGCTTGTTTAATATTTTTTTCAATTATCTCTGTTTCTTTAGGTTCTTTTTCTTTCAAGCTATTATTTTGCATCCAATAGTGGACTGATAGATTAGGAATAATTGGTTCCAACACGACATGTGGGATACAAAGATTAATCATTCCACTCGTTTCCCCAATTACAGTATTCATAGAAATAACGACAACTGTTTCATTTGGAGAAACCATTTGTAAAAATTGTGGGTTTACCTCAAAATCAACTAACATTGGCTCAATTTCAGTAATATTCGCCCATGCTTCAGTTAGATGTTCAAAGCCACGTTCAAATAAGTTCGACATAATTTTCTTTTCAATTTCAGTCAAATTATCAACCTTATTGACACTGGTCCCTTTTCCACCCATAACAAGGTCTAACATGGAGTATGCGATATTAGGATTGATTTCCATTATGATTCTTCCATCTAATGGCGGTACATCAAAGGAAGTTAATATTGTCATTTTCGGTACTGAACGAACAAATTCTTCAAATGGAATCTGATCTGTTGATGCTACCGATATTTGAACAAATGTCCGCAGTTGGGCTGAAAAATAAGTCGTTAATAATCTCGCAAAATTTTCATGTATTCTTGTTAAGCTTCTAATTTGATCTTTAGAAAAGCGCAAGGCCCTCTTAAAATCATATACTTTTACTTTCTTGGCTTCTTCCTCTTTTTTAATATCCTCAGCATTCATTTCCCCCGTTGACAAGGCACTTAACAGGGCATCAATTTCGCTTTGTGATAATACTTCACCTGACATCATTTACACCTCCCTTATTGGTTATTGGTTATTCATTGTATTACATAGGAGGTTATATATATTTTTACGACATTACCATTTTGTAAATAGTGATCAATTTTAGTTTTTAACGTATTTGTTAAATTTTCTTTGCCTTTTCTTCCTTTTAAATCATCAGAAGATACTTCGGAAAGTTCTTCAATAACGGAATCCTTCACTTGGAAATCACGTTTTTCTAACTCTTCTTTTGCTTTTTTATTATTTGTCTCTATTTTTAAGGCAATTTTAATAAAATGATTATCTTTTAAATTTGTCGTAATCTCAGGTACATCTAAAGAATTTTCTACAACTTCTTCAATAGTAGGCTCGGCAGTTTCTTTTTTTGTATCCATTTTATTAATAATTATAATTGCAATTGCACCGACTAATAATATTCCTAAAATAATCGTAATACTTGTGGCAACCATTTTATTCTTCATCATCTATCACCTCCTGATTTAACGTACCGATAATATTAATGGAACGGTAGAACTGATAGATTTTTTCTTGAATTTGCTCCACCGTTTCTAAAACGACGTATTTATGTCCATTTAATAATGTAATGGTCGTATCAGGAAAAGCTTCAATTGTTTCAATATAAAGGGCATTTAACATAAAACGTTGGCCTTTTAATTTTGTTACGCTAATCATATTTTTATCGGGACTAAGTCAAGAAACTTAGTCCCGTTCCTCCCTAATTATCGTTTTAGATTTATTAATTCCTGTAAAATTTCATCGGATGTTGTAATAATACGGGTATTTGCTTGGAAACCACGTTGAGCTACAATCATTTCAGTAAATTCTTCTGAAAGGTCAACGTTTGACATTTCTAGTGAACCGGATGCAAGCGTTCCGAGACCATTACCAGGGTTACCGTAATTTGCTGTACCGGAGTTAACAGTTGCTTGGAATGTATTGTTTCCGGCTTTTTGAAGCCCGGCTGGGTTGCTGAATTTGGCAAGTGCTAGTACACCAAGTTCAATAACTTTTCCGTTTGAGTATACACCGTTTACCTCACCCATCGAACCGATATTAAAGCTTTCGAGTGAACCTTGTTCTTGTCCATTTGGTGTAAACACAGCGTTTAGATTTTCTCCGCCATAGGTAAGTTTAGATAAATCTAAATTTATATTACCTGTTTCTGTATATTTCCCAGTGCCATCATTTAATTTTAGTTTTATATTAGTTCCATTTTGGGTCCATTTATTATTAGTTGCATCATAAGTAAGATTAATAGAAACTTTATTTGCATCAGGAGTATTTGCCGGTGGTGCATCTAATGATTTATCCTCAAACGTAAATTTCCATGACGTTCCATCACTTGAGCTAGTTTTTAATTCTAGTACATGTTTCACACCATTTCCATCAACCACTTCAATTTGTTGAGTTTGTTCTGTTGTTCCGCTAACACTTTTAGGCAAGTTACCAACTACTTTTATGTCGTCAGTCAGTTGTGAAGGAAAAATAGAATTCACATCTACGACAATATCTTTCAAATTCCCTGTACTATCGAATTGTTGAACTTTCAATCCATCACTATTTACTAGAGTACCAGTATTATCTAAATAGAAGTTTCCGGCACGAGTATATAGGTTTGAGTTGCCATTTTTCACGATAAAATAGCCGTCTCCGTCGATTGCTAAATCGAGTGATCGACCTGTTGTTTGTAAACTTGATTGAGTGTCAACGATGTCGATGGAAGCAAGGGTTGATCCTAAGCCGACTTGCATCGGGTTTTTACCGCCTTTTCCGGCAGTTGCTCCACTTGCACCTGAGACTGTTTGGTTCATTGTGTCTTTGAATGTGACACGACCTTTTTTAAATCCGTACGTATTTACGTTTGCAATATTATTTCCAATTACGTCTAATTTCGTTTGAAAATTTTTCATACCACTTATTCCTGAATACATGGAACGTAACATATTGTTTTCCCCTCTCGAAATGGTTTAGCTGTATCTGTCAGTCAACAGCTATCGACTTCCTTTTCGGTCCAGTCGATTAAATTAATTTACGATGATTGCACCGTTTATATTAGTGAATATTTGTTCACTTGCTTCTTGTAAATTCATTGCAGTGATAACCGTTTCATTTTTTGCACTGACAATTAATGCAGCATTTTTTACAATGACAAGCGATTCGCTTATCCCTTTATTTTTTGCTTCGGAAACTCTTTGACCAATTTTATCCCATTGTCCTTTGTCAATATGAATACCTCTTTGCATTAACCTTTCACTCGCATGTTTACTTATCGTCAATTTTGTTGATTGTTGCGATAAAGCATGATTTAAATGCTCTGAAAAGGGTGCTTGTACTTGATTTGACCTTCGTATTGAACTAGGGATTGTTTGCTTAGACGTAATTGGTTGTAATGGAACTTGACTAAATATTGGTCTATCCACTAAACCACATCCTTAATTTTCAATTTGTGTTAATTGCTCCGCTTTTATCTTTTTGTCATTATCTAAAACAAGCCACGTATTTCCGTCTTTTGCTGAAACAGATTTAACCTTTGCTTTTTGTTCTTTTCCGTCATCGTCAAGCCAAGTGACAGATTTTCCGATTAAATAACTTGCTTGTATTAATGAATTTTCTTTACTTTGTGTATTTACTTGGGAAATATTAGCGGGATCTAATTCAGTTCCATCGTCCAATATAAACTTGACTGAATTTTCAACAAAACGAACACCTTTAATAATTCCTTTCCCTTGTAAAATCTTCGTTCCATCTTCGGAATTTTTATCTTCCACTATTTTGTGCCATGTAATTTCTTTGCCAACGAATTGTGTATAAGTAATTAATTGGTTCTGCTGTTGCATCTCCACAAATGTTTCCATTGACTTACTCATATTAGTCATTTGCTCTAATGATGAAAAAGTGGCCATTTGTGCAATAAAATCTTTATCTTGCATTGGGTTTAATGGATCTTGATTTTGTAATTGCACCATTAATATTTTTAAAAAGTCATCTTTTCCTAAAATGTCCGAACCTGTTTTTCTTTTTGTATTTTGTGTACTAGAGTACATAAGATTTGGATCTATTGTGTTTGCCATATCATCACCTATATTTTCTCTTCTAGTAAACTTTCTTGTAAAAGGTCTGAAAAATGTATGTTATTTTCATCTTCCAGTTCATTAGTTTGTTTGGCTTGCTCCTGCTCGAATGCTTGTTTTCCAGATTCATTGCCGCCACGATCAAATCTTTGTGCTTCCGCCTCTCCATATATAACATCAATTTTGTCTACTTGAATATTCTGTTGTGTGAAAGCAGTTTTTAATTGATGTAGTTGAGAATCAAGTAATTCCTTAGCAGAACCAGTTGAGGCAAACATTTTTGCCGTTAACATTCCTTTATCCTGTAAAATCTCAATTCTCAATGAACCGAGATGCTCGGGATATAATTTAATTAACAGCTTGTTTGTGCCATCACCTTTAAGTAATTGTGATTTCCCAATGATATTAGAAAAATCTTTTATAAATTGCTGATAATCAACAGGTTTAGTTTCTTTATTTACATGAATCGTAAATTGCTCTATTTTTGACATGTGCTGCATTGCAACGGGATTTGATACTGGTTGCTCATGTATTTCAGTTTGACTACTACTTGAACTACCATTGGTGTTATTTTTAATAGCTTCTTGTTTATCGACAAGTACCCGTTGAAAGGTATTCTGTAAAATAGAGTTTTTATTATCATTGCTGTCTTTCGCAAGAATTGTTTCTAATTTGGAAATGACTGTTTGCATTGATTCTTTGAGAACCGATACGTTTTTTATATCACTTTTAGAAAGATCCATTTGTTTCGCCAAACCTTCAATCACTGCACCTGTTTTGGCAGCAACATGCAACAAATCCGGATTCAAATGTTTTAAAGTCTCCTTCGGCAAGCTTGAAAGAACGGTTAATAAATCCGCTGCACCTTTTATGTACTCACCGTCTTGCATTGATTTTTTCACTGACAATAATTGGTTTGATTGTATTGGATTATTTTTCATTAGTGAAAGAAGTTCATCAATGATTGCTGTTAATTGGTCTTTCCATTCATCTTTTTTCAAACCTATTACATCACTAATTTGATCCTCAGTCGGTTTTGTCTCATTAATTAATAATCCCGCACTATTTTCATCTTCCATGAATCCATTTTTTAATACTTTCAGGATTTCATTTAAAGCCTCTAATAAATTTTGTTCGCTATCCGCTGTCATTCCATTTTGTGAATTCGCAATCATATCAAATGCATTCTTGAATCCTTTTGGCTGTTGAATTTGACCAATTTGTCCTAATTTTTGTTGAACCGGGAGTTGAGCTGACATTTGTAATACTCCTATATTCACTTTTCCACCTCCTTCCAATCTCCTTAAATAATTTACCTAGTTTGTATTAGCACTAAGTAATTCAGTGTATTTAGCAGCACGGTCAGCAGGCATCTTTTCCATTACTTTTGCTAATACATCTGATTTCATATTTGATAAGATTTTTAATGCCTCTTTATCGTTCATATTCAATATGATCGGTGCTGCATTTTTAGCAGACATCGTTTCGTACGTACGGACTATTTCCGAAAAAGCTTTTTTGTTTTTTTCCTGAATTTGCTTCAATTCTGTAATTTCATCTTGAAGTCTCTTCTGTTCTAGCAAAAGTTGATTCTTTTCCGTATCCTGACTATCAATTTTAGATTGCAATTGTGTTAATTCAGCATTTTTATTCTCAATTTCTGCTTGTAAATCTACAATTTTATCTTCATATTTTTTTAGGCTTTTACCGCTTTTTGTTTCGCTATTTGCTGATGCAGCAAACGGAAGTTTTGTACTGATTTCTTTCGCCTTTTCAAATACATTTACACCAGCAACTTGAGCAACCACTAATCCGATAAAAATAGCAAATAATAGAGGAATTAAGACAACATATAAAAACCACTGAAACTTATTTTTTGTTTTTTTATCATTTTGTTCATTCATAACTTTGCCCACATGAATCACCTAGTTTCCACTGCGATGAAAATAAATTTGAGTTGAAATTTCATCAATTTGCTTGTTCTCCATTTCCTGTATTAGAAATAGATATTTTTCAAAATCTTTTTCTTTTAATTTTTCATATTTTTTCATTTCAATGTTTTTTTCTTGTAATTTCTGTTCATACCAATTCATTTGGTTTCTTGCATTTATGACTAGATCCTGATAGTGCTTAATAGATTTTTCTAAGTTGGTAATAAATCGTTGATGATGCCTAATTTCTTGAATAGATAGTCCGGTTTCTAATTTAGATGTTTGAAAGTCCAGCAAATCTTCCTTTTTCTTTAATAATTGATAAAGCTCTTCCGCTACATTTTCAAACCGTTTGACAGATTTCTGATAAGTTGAAAGGGCCTCATCTTTTTCCCTTTCTTTAAGGGATAATATTTTTTCGAATTTATATTGATATTTCATCAGCTATCCCCTATTCTGCAAGGTTTATAATTGCTTCAATGCTTTCTTCCATCGTAATTTTTTCATTTGTTTTTTGTTTTAAAAATGAAATGATTTCCGGATATCTTTCAATTGCTTCATCAATTTCTTTAGAAGCACCTCGTTTATAAGCTCCTATATTGATTAAGTCTTCCGAATTCATATACGTGCTTAAATATTCCCTTACTTTTTCAGCTGCATTTTTATGTGTATCTGTAGCTAAATGATTCATTAGTCGGCTAATACTTTTTAGTACATTAATGGCAGGAAATTGTCCTTTATTCGCTAAATTACGATCGAGTACAAAATGGCCATCTAAAATTCCTCTGACAGTGTCAGCTATGGGCTCATTCATATCATCACCATCAACTAATACTGTATAAAACCCGGTAATGGTTCCTTTTTCATTAGTCCCCGTTCGCTCCAATAATTTTGGTAAAATTGCAAAAACAGAAGGAGTGTACCCTTTCGTTGCGGGTGGTTCACCAACTGCAAGTCCGACTTCCCTTTGTGCCATTGCCACACGTGTAACAGAATCCATCATAAACATGACATTTAACCCTTTATCACGGAAATACTCTGCAATCGCAGTAGCTGTAAATGCACCTTTTATCCGCATAAGTGCAGGTTGATCTGAGGTGGCCGCTATAACGACAGATTTTGCTAGTCCTTCAGGTCCAAGGTCTCTCTCAATAAACTCCCTCACTTCACGGCCACGTTCTCCAATCAATGCAATAACATTAATATCCGCTTTCGTATTTCGAGCTATCATGCCAAGAAGTGTGCTTTTTCCTACCCCACTGCCGGCAAAAATACCGATTCTTTGTCCTTTTCCAACCGTTAATAAGCTATCAATTGCTCGTACACCCACTTCAATTTCCTCAGATATCGGGGGCCGTTTTAAAGGATTCGGTGGACTTTGTTCAGTCGGAACAGATTTCATCCCCTTCGGTAAGGAGGAACCATCCATTGGATTTCCTAAAGAGTCTATGACTTTTCCTTTTAGTGTTGGACCGACTTTTACCTCTAACGGCTTTGAAGTCGTTTCTACTAAACTACCAGGCGCTATTTCCTGTATATCAGAATAAGGCATTAAAATAACATTTTCGTCCTTAAAACCAACTACTTCCGCTTGGATTTTCCGAGTTTGTTTTTTTCCATTCAAATGAATCCAACATACATCGCCAATAGAGCTCTCCGGTCCTAATGATTCAATCATTAATCCGACCACACGTTTTACTTTTCCGTAACGCTTATATGTTTCAATTTCTGGAATCAATGATATTAAATCGCTTGCTTTCATGAGTGAACACCCTCAATAATTTCCATAAGTTTCAGCTTTAGCTCAGAAAGTTGGCTGTCAATACTTGCATCAATTCTTCCATGGCTCGTTTCTATCAAGCATTGATATTCATTTAATTGATCATCTGGATAAAGATAACATTGCTGATTATTTAGAAATAGTGCGTCTAATTCTTCTTTACTTTGAATAACTAGACTGAACTGATTTGGATGAATATAAATATGTACATCCTTATTTTCCCTTGCTTCTTTTACGACTTGTTTTACAAGAGATACGAATGATGAAGGATGTTCCATTAAGGTTTCCTGCAGTATTTTTTCGGCTGCCTTTATACCGAGGTCAAGAATTACCTTTTCGGACGATTCAATATGTCTTAGAAATTCTTGTCTCATTTCATCCGTAATTTGATTCGCTGTTTCAATTAGATGCTTATATTGGTCAAAGCCTTGTTTTTGCCCTTCCGAAAATCCATGCTGGTATCCTTCTGATTTGGCTTCTTCGACTAGTCTTGCTTTTTCCTCTATCCATTCATTTCGTTCAATCTCTACACTTTTTCTTATTTCTTCAGCATTTTGTTCCGCAGCAAGTAAAATCTCTTTCGCTTGGTGTTGGAAATGTTCAAGTATTTTCTTTTTTTCAATCTCCAACTGTCCGTCTAATTCAATCTCTCCATTTGGGTCGAATTGTGAAATGTCTTTAATTCCGATTACTTTTCCCACTCTATTTTCATTGACCGATGTACGTGATTTAATGATTCTAGACAATAATGTCGTCCCCTCCACCACGAGCAATGATAATTTCACCAGCATCTTCCAACCTTCTGATGATTGAAACAATTCTCGATTGGGCTTCTTCTACATCTTTCAAGCGGATAGGTCCCATATATTCCATTTCTTCTTTGAATGTTTCTACCATTCTCGTTGACATATTCCTATAAACAACATCTTTCACTTCATCACTTGAAACTTTTAAGGACAATAATAAATCTTCATTCTCACATTCTCTAATGACGCGTTGGATGGATCGATTATCCAATGTAACGATATCTTCGAAGACGAACATTCTCTTTTTAATTTCTTCAGCTAGTTCCGGATCTTGAATTTCAAGTGCATCCAAAATAGTTTTTTCCGTTGCACGGTCAACACCATTCAGCACTTCAACGACAGATTCGATTCCACCTGTTTGTGTGTAATCTTGTGTGACGGTAGCTGATAGTTTTTGTTCTAATATCGTTTCAACCTCACTTATAATTTCCGGAGAAGTTCGATCCATTAATGCAATTCGTCTCGCAATGTCTGCTTGAACATCCTGTGGCAATTCTGAGAGAATTTGCCCTGACTTTTCAGGTTCCAAATAGGAAAGAATTAAGGCAATAGTTTGCGGATGTTCATTCTGTATAAAATTCAGTACTTGTCCAGCATCCGCTCGTCTAGCAAAATCAAAAGGTCGAACTTGTAATGATGAGGTCAACCGATTAATAATTGTTGCAGCTTGATCTGCACCCAGTGCTTTTTCAAGCACTGTTTTCGCATATCCAATACCACCTTGAGAGATATAATCCTGCGCTAAAGCTAGATTATGGAATTCATCAAAGATGTCTTCCTTTGTATGAGATTCAACCTTTTTAACTCCCGAAATTTCCAAAGTTAACTTTTCAATCTCTTCTTCAGATAAATGCTTATAGACCGATGCAGATACATCTGGACCAAGTGATATGAGAAGGACAGCGGCTTTTTGTTTTCCGGTTAAACCTTTTTCTCTACTCGCCATTTTTATCCCCCTTTAATCCTCTGAAATCCAAGTTCTTAATAATTTAGCAAACTCATCTGGTTTTTCTTTAGCCATTTTTTCTAATTGTTTCTTTCTTAATGAGCTTTCTGTTTCATGTTCTTCATTCACATCAGCAATTCGAATTGGTTCCGGTTCATCGAGTATATCTTCATCTGTTGCTTCAGCATTTTTCTTTTTAGATCGGAGCATTAAAATAATTAGTACGATTATTACTAATAGAAGTAATCCACCAATGAGATACACCCACCATGGGATTCCCGTCTGATTGCTTGCAGTTTCTTTCATTTTTCCATCAAAAGGTTGAACAGAAACGGCAATTTTATTTTGAAGATCCTGATCGCTTATATTTGCAACTTCCTTTTTATCAATCGATGTTCTGATGATTGTTGATAATATTTTCGAAATGTCATCTCTTGTACTTTGTGGCAGTGAATTCAGATTTTTCGGATCTGGTGGTTCAAGCATTACTTGAATTCCAAGATCCCTTATTTTATATGGACTTTCTGCTATTTGTTTATGAATTTTATTCACTTCATAATTAACAGAATTCTGAACTTTTTCATAATCTCCGTTAGAATCGCTGCCAGCTACGTAACTACTTCCTAAAGAATCAGCTGGATCTTGTCCTTGAGGAACTCCTCCCGCTGCATTGCCTTTTCCTGAATAGGTTTCAGTAATGTTCTGAGCGCTTATTTCAAGACCCTTCATATTATCTTTATCGACTGGTGCAACTAAATTTTCTTCACGATTTTCTTGAGTAAAGTCAATGTCAGCAGTTACGGATGCTACAACTTTGTCATAGCCAATCATTGTTCCTAGCATCGATTGAACTTGCCTTTGAATGTCACGTTCAATCTGATGTTTTATATCCATTTGTTGAGTAAATGTATTTCCCGTACTATTGTCATTATTTAAATCAAAATACTCAAAATTCTGATTCATAATGACGATATTATCATTAGTGAGGTTAGGGACACTTTTCGATACCAAGTTATAAAGGGATTTTATTTGTGATTGATTAAATTCATAACCCGGTTTCGTTGTTAAAACAATTGATGCTGATGCCTCTGCATTTTTGTCATTTACAAATATTTCTTTCTTAGGCATATTAATCATTACCTTTGCATCTTCAACACCATCAATTTCCTTTATTAAGTTAGATAATTCTGTTTGCATAGCTTCCAATTTAACTACATCGAATTCATTATCAGTCATACCAAAACCTGCATTTTGGCTAAAGAAAGAATAATCAATACTTCCAGATTTAGGGATTCCCTCTGAGGCTAATTCAATTTTTAAAGAATCAACATTTTCTTCCGGTACTTTAATTGTTTTTCCACCATCGGCAATCTCTGATTGAATCCCTTTTGAATCAAGGCTTTCTTTGATTGAGCCTGCTTCGGTTGGTGATAAATTGCTATACAGCGGTACCATAGTCGTTCTAGTAGTAAAAAATGTAATAATTGCAATTAAAAATATAACTAGCAAAATGGAGGAGATACCTACTATCTTTTTTCTCTTTGATAAATTATTCCAAAACTCTTTCATCTTGACTGAATAGTTTTTTAATTTCTCATTCATTAACTATCCTCCAATATTAAACAAAAAAAGAATAAATATAAAAATGCGTGATTACAATTTATTAGACTTGCATTCTCATTGTCTCTTGATATGCTTCAACTACTTTATTTCTAATTTCCAATGCTGCTTGTAAGGTGATACTAGCTTTTTGAGCAGTTATCATTACTTGATGCAAATCAACATTCTCGCCTTTAGCCATTTTTTCTGTTAAAATATCTGAATCAATTTGTGACTGATTGACATCGTTAATGGACTTTTTTAGAAGATCGGAAAATTTGACTTGTGATTGTGTATTTGGCGATTGGATATTTTTTTGTTCCAACGGTCGTAAAATATTCGTAGCAACCGAATTAATATTTTGAATAGCCAATGATATTCCTCCTTTTATTTACCTATTTCTAAAGCTTTCATCATCATCGATTTGGATGCATTAAGAACGGTTACGTTTGCCTCATATGATCTGGTTGCACTCATTAAGTCCACCATCTCCCTAAGTGGATCAACATTTGGCAGGCTAACATAACCATCTTGGTTGGCATCAGGGTTCTCTGGGTCGTAAACTAATTTTGAAGGTGTATTATCTTCGACTATTTTAGTTACTTTTACTCCACCAGTACCGTTTTGATTATTGAGAGCTGTTTGAAAATGATTTGTAAAGGAATCAGATCTCGGCTCAAGAACGACCATTTTACGTTTGTATGGTTGCCAGACCCCGTTTACTAATTTTCCTCTTGTCGTGTCTACGTTAGCCATATTAGAGGAAATAACATCCATCCTTAAACGTTGAGCAGTAAGAGCAGAAGAAGTAATGCCCATTCCATTAAACATAGACATACTTATTTCCCTCCTCTAATCACTGTCTGTAAAGTTGAAAATTTCCCACTAATTCGATCAGATAACGCATCATAATATATTTGGTTCGTTGCAAGGTCGGACATTTCTTTATCAACATCCACCCCATTTCCATTTTCGTTATACTCAATATTTTGTTGTGTCGATATAAGGGAATCGCTTGCCATATTTTGAAATTCAAAGTGTCTTGAATCCGTTCGTATCGCTTCAAACGGTTGGTTTAACTGCTGATCAAACACCTGCTTAAAACTAACTTCCTTTGGTTTATAGTTCGGTGTGTCAACATTTGCTATATTATCGGCAATGACTTTTTGTTTTAATGAAGAATAATCCAAGGCACGTTCTAATGTATTAAAAGTAGTAGAAAATAAATTCAATTATGACACCTCTTACTTTTCTTAGACATTTTTTGATTTTTTATGACAATCTTCTTACAAACTATTATTATTTTAAAGTTAAATATACGGACTGTCCATGCTATGTATAAAAATTTCATTAAAATTTCCTTTATTTTAATTAAGATAGGACTTTTGGTATACGTCCGATTCTTTATTTAAAAACTCATTATTTGCTGATCTAATTTTAGCAACTTTTATTACTGTCAACTACTGTGTTTTATTGGTATTTTTTCATTTCATTTTTATTATAAAATTGCACTTTCATAGGTATTTATAACCATGTTTTTTTGTAATTGTTCCAAAGTTTTTTATTATTTAATATTATCCATGCATAATAAAACCACCAATGAATCAATCATTGGTGGTTGCATAATGTCGAGATTCGACGAAACCTTAATTTGATTTTAATTTTTCAAGTTCAACAAGGAATTTATCATTTAATACTTTGATATACGTACCTTTCATTCCTAAAGATCTTGATTCGATTACACCGGCACTTTCTAATTTACGTAGCGCATTGACGATAACAGATCGCGTAATACCCACTCTGTCAGCAATTTTCGAAGCTACTAGTAAACCTTCTTTGCCGTTTAACTCTTCAAAAATATGCTCGATTGCTTCTAGTTCACTATATGATAACGAACTAATCGCCATTTGAACAACCGCTTTGCTTCTAGCTTCAACTTCAATTTCCTCTGATTTTTCACGAAGAATTTCCATACCAACTACCGTTGCACCATATTCAGCAAGGATTAAATCATCATCATGGAATTTCTCTTGAAGACGAGCAAGAATTAAAGTACCTAATCTTTCTCCTCCACCGATAATTGGAACAACTGTTGTTAATCCACTTTGGAAAATTTCTTTATTTTCAACTGGAAATGCAGTATATTCACTATTCACATCTAAATTTGGCGATGTTTCATTTATGCTGAAAAGACTATTTGTATATTCTTCCGGAAATTGACGATCTTCTAACATCTTTGTCATACGCTCGTTTTCAACTTGTTGATTAATAGCAAAGCCCAATAATTTTCCACGACGGCTAACAACATAAACATTTGCCTCAATTACTTCACTTAAAGTTTGAGACATTTCATTAAAATTAACCGGTTTCCCAGCAGCTTTTTGTAACATTGCATTAATTTTTCTTGTTTTGTCTAATAAATTCATTTTTCTTCCTCCTAGTGGATTCATTACTTCATTTTGTATTTCATTTTTTTGAACTGATAAGGATTTTTTCATTTCTATGTTAATAATCCCGACTGTTGATTTTTCGCTCCAATCAACTTAGCAGCAAAATCAATAGTGTCCTTTAACATAGCTATTTCATTAAAGTATGAACTGACTTAAGTCTTTGTTTTGCGAAATTGCTCCGAGTTTTTCGTTTACATATTGAGGTGTAATATTAATTTTTTCCAGTGTTATGTCCGGTGCTTCAAACGATAAGTCTTCGAGAAGTTTCTCTAAAATTGTATGCAACCGTCTTGCCCCAATGTTATCCGTATTTTGATTTACTTCATATGCAATTTCTGCAATTCTAACAATAGCATCGTCAGAAAATTCAATTTGTATACCTTCTGTCTCCAATAATGCAATATATTGTTTTATTAATGCGTTATCCGGCTCAACTAAGATTTTCACAAAATCTTCAACAGTTAGTTTACCAAGTTCTACACGAATAGGAAAACGCCCTTGCAATTCAGGAATCAATTCGGATGGTTTCGCCATATGAAATGCACCTGCTGCAATAAATAAAATATGATCAGTTTTTACTGAACCGTATTTTGTCACTACAGTTGAACCTTCAACAATTGGCAAAATATCTCTTTGAACTCCTTCACGAGATACATCTGCTGATGAGGAGTTACTATTTTTACCGACAATCTTATCAATCTCATCTATAAAAATAATACCCATTTGTTCGGAACGAAAAACAGCTTCTTGTGTTACTTCATCCATATCGATCAACTTTTGTGCCTCATCGTTTGTTAAGATTTTACGTGCTTCCTTAACAGTTACTTTTCTTTTCTTCTTTTTCTTAGGCATTAAATTGCTAAATGCATCTTGCATATTCATTCCCATTTGTTCCATACCGGATCCTTGAAGCATATCGAACATAGAAGGTTGCTGTTCTTCAATCTCTACAGTAACTAATTCACTTTCCAGTTCACCATTGGCTAGTTTTTCTTCAATGCTTTTTCGGTATTCTTTCATTGGAACATCTTCTGAAGAATCTTCTTCCGATTCATTCGATTGATCATTTCCGCCAAAAATCATTTCAAAAGGATTTTTATAGTTCGATGATTTCTTTTTTGAAGGAACGAGTAATTCAACTAACCGACGATTCGCGTATTCTTCTGCTCTTTCCTTTACTTGAATCACTTTTTCTTCTTTTACTAAACGTACCGAAGTTTCAACCAAATCTCTCACCATTGATTCAACGTCACGGCCAACGTAGCCAACTTCTGTAAACTTGGTAGCCTCTATTTTTATAAAAGGGGCTCCAACTAACCGAGCCATTCTTCTTGCTATCTCTGTTTTTCCTACCCCGGTAGGTCCGATCATTAAAATGTTTTTCGGTATGATTTCATCACGAAATTTTTCATCTAAAAGGCTACGACGATACCTATTACGTAATGCAACTGCTACAGCTCTTTTGGCATCTTTTTGTCCGACAATATATTGATCTAATCGATCGACAATCTGTCTGGGCGTTAAACTCATTGCTTTATTCATATTGTTTGCCACATCAATTCACTCCTTAAATTCAGTTTAAATAAATTTCTTAGTGATTCGAGAAATGACATAACTTATTATAGTTCTTCGACAATAATATTAGTGTTCGTATACACACATATGTCTGCTGCAATATCCAGTGATGCCTTCGCAATTTCTTTTGCGGTAAGCATTTCACCTGCATGTTGTTTAAGTGCCCTTCCCGCCGATAGGGCATAATTTCCACCGAGCCTATAGCCAGAATTCCATCGTCCGGTTCAATTACTTCACCTGTACCGGAAATTAAAAGCATTTGGCTTTCATCCATTACGATTAACATCGCTTCTAATTTTCGTAAAATTTTATCGCTTCTCCATTGCTTCGCAAGTTCAACTGCCGCTCTTGTTAAATTCCCATTAAACTCCTGAAGTTTCCCTTCGAACATTTCAGATAAAGTAAATGCATCGGCTACGGAACCTGCAAAACCTGCCAACACTTTCCCGTTAAATAACTTTCTTACTTTTTTTGCGGTATGTTTCATTACTACTGCATTTCCAAAAGTAACTTGACCATCTCCCGCCATTGCTGCTTTACCTTTATGCTGAACAGCAAAAATCGTTGTTGCATGGAAATCTCCCATATGAACACCTCCGAATAATTAATGCAAATTAATTATTTATTTTTTGATTGGAACGAACTTATAGATTGACAGTTCTGAAAAAAACTTTATTTCATTTATCATCAATTTAAGCTCTTGGATGATAATTTAAATACGTTTTACGCAATTGTTCCTTCGTCACATGTGTATATATTTGAGTTGACGATAAATTTTCATGTCCAAGAAGTTCCTGTACTGTCCTTAAATCTGCACCATTATTTAGTAGATGAGTGGCAAACGTATGTCTAAGCATATGTGGATGCATTTTTCCAGTAAGTGCAGCTTTGCTAATCAAATTATTTAAAATATGACGAATTCCTCTAGTCGTTAACGGAGTTCCTCGATAATTGACAAAAAGATATTCGTGATTGGACTTGTTCATTAGTAAAGGTCTAGCATTCTTTATGTAATTGTTTAGTGCATCATTTGCAAAAGTCCCAAATAATACAATTCGTTCTTTTTTCCCTTTACCTTTAACATGAATCGTTTCAAAGTCAAAATCAATATCATTTAGTTTAATATTTGCACATTCACTTACACGAATTCCTGTGGAATACAACACTTCAAGAAGTGATAAATTTCTAAAGTCTAAGTTTGTATTTCCCTGACAAACTTCAAAAAGCTTTTCCATTTCCTCTTCATAAAAGAATTTCGGAATCTTTAGTTGTTTTTTTGATTGAGAAATTAACGTAAATGGATTTTCCTTAACTATCTTTTCCCTCATCAAAAATTTAAAAAAGCTTCGTAAACTAGAAATTTTGCGAGCTAAACTTGTTCTGCTATATTCCTTTTCATACAGTTTTGTTAAATACAACCTGGCATCAAAATATTCAACATCTTCAAGGTGTGAAATACCTTGTTCAACCATGAACATGTAAAAGTGTTCAATGTCTCTGCGATAAAATTTCACGGTGTATTCAGAGTAATTTCTTTCTACCTGAATATACTCAATAAAAGCATATAGATTCGTTTTCAAATCCTCATCCATATTAACACCTCATAAGGCTACTAAATATTATCACACTTTAGTAGCCCTTGCAATCAATGTTACAAACTTTTCACAAAGTTTTGAATTGTTCACTAAACAAGATTAATTAAATTCGACAAATTTTTTATTTATCCCCTAAAGCATTTTACAACACTCAATCAAAGAAATAAAGTATTTGCAATTTTTTTAGTTAATCAATCTTCTTAAATTTTTTCCCTTTTAGAACAAAAAAGGTGAGTATCGCAACTCACCCCACTACTTTAATTATTATTCCACAGTCTTTTCTTTATAATCACAATTCGTACATTGTACTTGGACACCTTTTTTTAGTTTCTTTTCAACTAAAAGCTGTTCACATTTCGGACATTTTCTTTCGATTGGCTTATCCCATGATAAGAAATCACATTCTGGATAACGATCACATCCATAAAAGATTCTTTTCTTTTTACTTTTTCTTTCAATTATATTTCCTTCATTACATTTCGGACATTTAACCCCAATTTCCTTTACGATTGGTTTCGTATTTCTACAGTCCGGAAAATTACTGCATGCCATGAATTTTCCGTATCGTCCCATTTTGAACACCATTGGGTTTCCGCATAATTCACAATCTTCGCCGGCTTCCTCATCCTTAATTTCAACTTTCTCCATTTCTGATTCGGCCTTCACTAGATTTTCATAAAAACCTTTATAAAAATCATCAATTATTTTTACCCACTCGATTTTTCCTTCCTCAATTTCATCGAGATTATGTTCCATTTTTGCTGTAAATTCCACATCTAAAATTTCAGGAAAGAATTCCATTATTAGCTCTAAAACAATTTCGCCAAGTTCAGTAGGGATAAATCTTTTATTATCAAGGGCTACATATCCTCTTTTTTGAATCGTATCTAATGTAGGAGCATATGTAGATGGTCGTCCAATACCTAGTTCCTCAAGCGTTTTTACTAAACGTGCCTCCGTATATCTAGGAGGTGGCTGTGTAAAGTGTTGTTTCGGATCAACCAAGTCTGATTTTACTATATCTCCTTCCACCATTTGAGGGAGAAATTTTTCCTTTTCTTCGGATTGGTCGTCTGTTCCTTCGACATACACTTTCATAAAACCAGAAAATTTCAATTTGGATCCATTTGCTCTAAAAACAATCTCACCATTATTTAAATCAACACTCATCGTATCCATAATCGCTTGAGCCATTTGACTAGCGACAAAACGTTCCCAAATTAATTTATATAATCTTAATTGATCACGGCTTAAAAATTCTTTAAGTACACTCGGTTCTCTCATCGTACTTGTCGGACGGATGGCCTCATGCGCATCTTGAGTATTAGATGATTTCTTTTCCTTTCGCTGCTCTGTGCGAATATATTCTTTTCCATATTGCTGTTGAATAAAATTTGCAGCTTCTTCTTGTGCAACCTCAGATATACGAGTAGAATCTGTTCTCATATAAGTAATTAGACCAACCGTTCCTTCTTTTCCTAAATCGATTCCTTCATATAGCTGTTGTGCTAACATCATCGTCTTTTTTGCTCTGAAATTTAGCTTTCTGGCTGCTTCTTGTTGAAGTGAAGAAGTGGTAAATGGCGGAGCAGGATTACGCTTTCTTTCCTTTTTTGATACAGAAGTAATTTCGAAATCTTTCCCTTTAATTTGGGAAAGAATAGATTTAACTTCCTTCTCCGACTTAAGCTCCACTTTTTTCCCATTTATACCGTAAAAGGAACCTTGGAATGTATCTTTTCCTTTTTTAAAATCGGCAACGATTGTCCAATATTCTTCAGGTATAAAATTTTTAATTTCATTTTCACGATCAATGATTAACCGAACTGCTACTGATTGTACCCGACCTGCACTTAATCCTTTTTTTACCTTTTTCCACAATAATGGACTGATGTTATATCCAACTAAGCGATCCAAAATTCGTCGTGCTTGTTGTGCATCAACTAAATCCGTATTGATTGGACGCGGATGTTTAAATGATTCTTTAATGGCATCTTTTGTAATTTCATTAAAAACAACTCGGCAATCAGAATGGATATCTACATCTAAACTATGTGCCAAATGCCATGCAATAGCTTCCCCTTCGCGATCAGGGTCAGCCGCCAAGTATACTTTCTTAGCTTTTTTTGCTGCAGTCTTCAGTTCCTTTAAAACAGGTCCTTTTCCTCGAATGGTTATATATTTCGGTTCAAAGTTATGTTCAGTGTCAACACCCATTTGACTTCTAGGTAAATCCCTAATATGTCCCATCGATGCTTTTACTTTATATTTCTTTCCTAAATATCGTTCAATGGTTTTCGCCTTTGCCGGCGATTCCACGATTACTAAGTACTCTGACATTAAGAAGCCTCCCAGAGGTTTTCATTATTTTTCTAGTTATATACTTTTCCAATATTTCCAATACGTAAAATCAAGTGTTCATATTAACCCTGATTTTTTTATTTGTCAATAAAGAGCAATAATTCAAAACTAGAAATCGTTTTCATAATTAGTTTTTTATTGCTAGTATCTGTTGGAAACAGTATAACAGATTTTCCAAAATTGCAACCTTTTTCTCTTAAACAGTTTATTTTTTATCATTTCATTCGAAAATTTTCAGTTTGTTTTCCTTAAGAAACTATAGATAAATCTAGATATATGAAAAAAAAGCAAGAAAATTACATCATTTAAATATTTGGCTTTGTAAAATCTTATTTGGTCATACAATAAGCAGATGGTTCACACCTATAGGTTAAGTTCAGTGATAATATCTTCACTTTTTAGTACCAATTTTGCTCCCTGCTGTATTAGCATATTTGTTCCTTTTGAAAGTGGGTCAAACATATTACCCGGTATTGCGAATACTTCTCTGCCTTCCTGTAATGCATATTCCGCAGTAATTAATGATCCACTTCTTTCCTCCGCTTGAATAATTAATGTTCCAATCGACAATCCATTTATGATTCGATTTCTCATTGGGAAATGCCATTTTTGAGGTTTTGTATGTGGAGGATACTCTGAAATAAGAAGATGCTCTTTTTTCATATTCTCTGCTAATTGTTTATTTTCCTGCGGGTAAACATGAAAAAATCCATTTCCTAATACACCAATTGTTTTTCCGCCAAATTGGATGGTGGTTTGATGTGCAATTGTATCTACCCCTTTTGCTAGACCACTGGTAATAATCACCCCTCTATTAATTAGACCAGGGAGCAGCTCTTCTATCACTTTTCTAGCATATCCATTTCCTTTTCGTGAACCTACAATTGCAAGGGAAGGTTGGTTTAGAAGGGAGGCATTACCTATTGTGTATAAAACGATAGGAGGGTTATAAACCTGCTTTAATCTAAATGGATATTCTTTATCAAAAATAGTTATTGGATGAATGTTATGGTTCATAAGAGTGGTTAAAATTTTGTCGGGATATAAATGGTGAAGATCGTTATAAAACTTGGAGAAGGCTTCTGATGAAAGCTGTGTGAGGTTTTTTAATGTGGGATCCGATAAGCGATATATATTTTTTAGACTTGGATCCGATTTAAGAATTGCTATTATTGCTTGCGATCCTATTCCCCTGCAATAATGAAGATGTATCAATTTTTTATTAAATTCTTCCATATAATTCTCCTTCGAATGGTAGTAAAATAGTCCCTCTTAAAAGAGGGACTATTCATTTAACTCTATCTTAATGTGTTTTACACTTTTCGTAAAGTCCTCTTTCTTTAAGAACTTCAATTAATGTTTCACCCATTACTGATGGTGTTGCTGCAACTTTAATACCGCATTCATTCATGACACGGATTTTTTCTGCAGCTGTACCTTTCCCACCGGAAATAATCGCACCAGCATGTCCCATACGTTTTCCAGGAGGTGCTGTTACACCGCCGATAAATCCAACAACTGGTTTTGTCATATTAGCTTTCACCCAGTTAGCAGCTTCTTCTTCAGCAGTACCACCGATTTCACCAATCATAATTACAGCTTCTGTTTCTGGATCTTCATTGAATGCTTTTAATACATCAATAAAATCAGTTCCATTAACAGGATCTCCACCGATACCTACAGCTGTTGTTTGTCCAATACCCGCTTGTGATAATTGATGAACTGCTTCATAAGTTAATGTACCAGAACGTGATACAACACCAACATGTCCTTTTGTATGAATGTATCCAGGCATTATACCGATTTTACATTCTTCTGGAGTGATAACACCAGGACAGTTAGGACCTACTAAACGAGTCTTTTTGCCTTCCATATAACGTTTAACTTTTACCATATCTAATACTGGAATATGTTCAGTGATACAGATTGTTAAGTCTAATTCCGCGTCAACAGCTTCCAAAATTGCATCAGCAGCAAAAGGAGCTGGAACATAGATAACAGAAGCATTAGCACCAGTAGCTTTTACAGCTTCTTCAACTGTATTAAATACTGGTACACCTTCAACTTCTGTTCCGCCTTTACCTGGTGATGTTCCACCAACGATTTTGGTACCATATTCTAGCATTTGTTTTGTATGGAAAAGAGCTGTTTTACCAGTAATACCTTGAACGATTACTTTTGTATCTTTATTAACAAAAACGCTCATTATATTCCCCTGCCTTTCTTATTATCTTGTTGTGCCTACTAATTCAACAATTTTTTGTGCACCGTCTGCCATAGATTCAGCTGCTACAATATTTAATCCTGATTCATTAAGAATTTTCTTACCTAAATCAACATTTGTTCCTTCTAAACGAACAACTAAAGGCAATTCTAAACCAACTTGTTTCGTTGCTTCTACAACACCTTCAGCAATAATATCGCACTTCATAATTCCACCGAAAATATTTACGAAGATACCTTTAACATTTTCATCAGATAAAATGATTTTAAATGCTTCAGTAACTTTCTCAGCAGTTGCACCGCCCCCAACATCCAAGAAGTTAGCCGGATCGCCGCCATAATGTTTAATGATGTCCATAGTAGCCATTGCAAGACCCGCACCGTTTACCATACAACCGATTTTTCCGTCTAATGCAATGTAGCTTAAATCATATTTAGAAGCTTCAATTTCTTTTGGATCTTCTTCTTCAAGATCGCGATATTCCAATACGTCTTTTTGGCGATATAGTGCATTAGAGTCAAAGTTTAATTTAGCATCTAATGCCATAACATTACCGTCACCAGTTACTACAAGTGGGTTAATTTCAGCAATAGAACAATCTTTTTCAACAAATGCAGTATATAATCCCATCATGAATTTAACCGCTTTATTTACAAGATTAGCTGGAATATTAATATTGAATGCAATTCTGCGAGCTTGGAATGCAGTCAAACCAACAACTGGATCAATTGTTTCTTTGAAGATTTTTTCAGGTGTTTTTTCAGCAACCTCTTCAATTTCAGTACCGCCTTCTTCGGATGCCATTAATACAACACGTGAAGTAGCACGGTCTAAAACAAGACCTACATAATATTCTTTTTGAATATCACAACCTTCTTCAATTAGAAGGCGCTTTACTTCTTTTCCTTCTGGACCAGTTTGGTGAGTTACTAATGTTTTTCCTAAGATTTCGTTTGCATATGTACGTACTTCATCCAAATTCTTAGCAACTTTAACACCACCGGCTTTACCACGACCACCAGCATGAATTTGTGCTTTAACGACACATACAGTAGTACCTAATTCCTTTGCTGCTTCCACTGCTTCTTCAACTGTGAACGCAACTTTACCATTTGGTACCGCTACCCCGTATTTTCTGAGGATTTCTTTACCTTGATACTCATGGATATTCATTTTCCATCCTCCTATCAAACTCTACAAAAAATAAACTGCGATTCCATTGTATAAAATGGATGAAAATATGTCTAGCTTTCTGACGAAATTAGAATGGTTTACAACGTTATTTTATCTATTTTATTACTAATTATTAATATTTTTCCGAACCATTCCATTTTTGGTAAGATAAAAACCCTTTTATATGAATATTTTGATTCATTTTACTAGTTTGCAATATTTCGATCTAAACGATAAATAAATGCAAAAACTTCTGCAACTGCCTCATATAATTCTTCAGGAATCGTTTCATTTAATTCCAGTTGTCCAAGTAATTCTACTAAATTATGATCTTCCTGGATTGGGATGTTTTTTTCTTTTGCGACCTCTATAATATTTTCAGCTGTTAAGCCTTTACCTTTTGCGATAACTTTAGGTGCATCCTGGACATCAGATTGATATTTTAAAGCAATTGCTTGTTGTCTTTTATTCGTTTCACTCATATTCGTATATCCACCCCTGAATATTGGTATTTCACTGGTTTAGAAAATGATTTTTGCACTTCATTATTAGTTGAAGACTCAAATTGGATGGATGATAATGAATAATTTAGATCTTTTAATCCTGTTTTTAACTTTGGAATAATTGATTGTGCCATTTCTTGAAGATGATCAATATTACTGTTTATTACCTTCATCGAAATAATTCGATTTTGTACCTTCATATCAACAATTGTTTCCTGCAAATTTTCCAGTTCTAAATAAAATAAAACATGGCAAAAATCAGGGTCTATTTTCCCGTCTTCTTTTCTCTTCCCGGACCATTGCATAGTTAGCTCGGTTTGAAATCCAAATAATTGGAATGGCATCTGATAAACAATATGTTGATAAGGTGTATTTGAGTTTGATAGCAATTGTTGTCCATTCATTTTATTGATAATCTGTTCCGCAAGTTCTTTTGTTTCCAATGAATGGTCAGTTTCTTGTACATACTTTACTAACAATGGCTTCATGCTATTTTCTAAATTTATTTTGCCTTCTTTATTTGCTAAAATATCCGCTTCGTAAAACAATCCCATTTTACTAGTTGTCTTTTTTAATAATGTTAATAAATTTTGTGGAAGAGTATTTTTATTCGTTTCTAAATCCTCTGATTGCAAGGACTGAACCACAGATAATAACTTCTGCTCATTCGTTTGATTTATGAATTGTTCCGCAAGCTTTTTTGCTACCAATGAATGGTCAGTTTCTTGTATATACTTTACTAATAGTGGCTTAATATTACTTTCTGTAATTATTTCATTATTTGTATTTGTTATGATATCCGAATTAAATAACAGTCCCATTTTACTAGTTGTTGCTTTTATAATTGACAATAAATTTTGCGGGATATTTTCTTTACTATTCGCTTCTACGTTTTTGGGTTGTAAAGATTCAATAGCCGACAATAATGATTGGACGGTTTTTGTTTTTGGCTCGGCATTTAATTGAGTTTCTAAATCGTTTAGCAATGTTTGTATTGGCGATTTTGGACTTAGTGCTTCTCTCAACGATTTATAAATTGACTCGGAAAAGGGATAATCTTTTTCCACCATATATTTTAACGTGTCCAACCCTTCCTTTGTATTTTGCTGATGCTCAATCCATTCCCCAACTCGTAAAATCGTTTCCTTTGGTAAAGGAATTTGTTCTTTTGCTAAAAATGCTGTCAATTCTTTAAATACTTTACTATTAGGAAGGGATAATTGTTTTAAAATTGAGTTTTGCGTTTGACTTTCAGTTGATACGGATGAAAGGATTTTAAGGTGAATTTCTCCCTCTTTTGTTGATGCTTGAAACCAATACTTACCCCCATTTATGATAGGTGCCTCAAGTTTTGCTAATATGTTTTGATTACCAACTTTAACAACTGCTGTTTGATTAGGATATATTTTACTAATATTTCCCACAAAAATGTCACCTGATTGGAATTCAAATAGATTTTGAAGGGGTTTCACATCTCCTCTTAAAATTGATTGGATATTCGATAAGATCATTCAATCCCCTCCATTTCACTAGAGTAATTATAATACTATCGTAAACTACTCTTTATATTTTTTTAAATATTTTACAAGAGTGAACAGTGGCCAAATATATTCGTAGCTATGATAATGAATATAAAATTCCCCACCCATTCCTTGACCTTTTGGATAGGAAACCCTCCAATCTTTAATATCGGCATGATTGATTAAAAAGTTAATTCCTTTTTGTATCGATGGAGTAACTTCGTCCGCTATAGTTATTAAAGATTCAAGTGCCCATGCCGTATGTGTTAGTGTGCTTACACCTAACGGGATATATCTTTTTATTTTATCACTATTGCATGACTCACCCCAACCCCCATCGACATTTTGGATGCCCTCAATCCATTTTTTGGCACGAATGATTGATGGATGGTTGGATCTCATCCCAACTGCCATTAATCCTTGGATCGCTGTCCAAGTACCATATATATAATAAATTCCCCAACGGCAATTCCAACTGCCATCATCTTCTTGGTGATGTATGAGCCATTTAATTGCTTTTTTAATCTGTACATCATCTTTATTAATACTTGTGTAATTACCCAGAAACTCTAAGGTTCTGCCCGTTAAATCTACGGATGATGCATCCAACAACAAACCTTCTCCATAAGGCAATAAATTCAGTAATGGATTATCAACGTTTTTTTCGAAAGCTGCCCATCCACCATCATCATTTTGCATGGATAATACCCAGTGAATTCCACGGTCCCACACGTTATAATAATATGGCTCTTCAATTACTAGTTGATGCAACGCACGCAAAGCTGCAATTGTATCATCTATATCTGGATTTATTGTGTTAACATTTGAAAATCCCCAACCACCAGGGAATATATTTGGATTATGCAACGCCCAATCCCCTAGTTTTACATGTTGTTTTTCTAATAAATAATTATTAGCTTGACGAATGTTTACCTCTGTATGGGGAATTCCGGCAAATTGGAGAGCCGACGAAATTAATGCAGTATTCCAAACATTGGCTGTCGTATACTGACAATGCTTATCCCCATTAATCGTGCAAATCATAGATTTCAGACCATCGATGGCTTTAATAATTTTTGAATCATTTTTATTCTTTCCCCGGGCAATGAATGCGAAAATCATATAGAAAGTTCCACTGAAATAGCTATAAAGTGTGCCATCCGGCTCGATATGGTCATTTAAATATTGCTCCAAATATTCCAATGCTTTTTCATGAACATCTTCCTTTAATTCCACAATTTGTTCAATTCCCTGTTCTATGAAATCAAAAATCGATCTCGTTTCATCGGTAAACTTGTTTTTATCGTTTGTTTTCCTTATCTTGAGATCAGCTAGAATTGGGGAATTTACCGGTTTCACAACTAATTTATAGTCTGCAATAATGAGTAAAGGAGCTAAATTTGCTCTGCCAAAAACAGATATATCAAAAAAATTAATTGGAAACTTTTCAGGAAGGAGGACTGCTTCTACTGGAATCGGAAAAGGCGAATCCCACTCAATTTGACCAGTTAACGATAATAAAGCAAGTGTGAACATATTTGCTTTTTGTAGTCCACCATTTATAATAATAAATTCTTTTGCTTTTATAAGATTAGAAGAATTCTTATCTACATAACCTGATAACAGCAATGCATAGTAAGCTGTAATGGTTAAGGATAAATTTCCTTTTCCTTCATCAACAAATAACTTCCAAGTCCCATCATTGTACTGTTCCTTTATAATACGATTAACTAGGCTTTGAATTAAACTTTCATCATTTTCCTCTAAAGTTCTTAATAATATAATCATATAGCAATCTGTTAATACCCCTGTTTCAAAAGGGTATTCCCAAGAACCATCATGAGATTGATCAGAAAGCAAACGCTCTATTATTTTATCCCTTTGTCTTACTACATTCTGCCTCATCCTTATCATCCTCTCTGGGAACTCATTATCTATATTTTTATTCTTAAAGACTCGTCTAATTTCCAAAAGAATTAGCTTTAGAATGTTGTTAATTAAACCGCAGCCTGAATACACTTCGCTTTCCGCGGGTGAGTAGTGAGCCTCCTCGCTCGTACCTCAGCACGGGGATCTCACATTGCTCACTTTTCCCGCAGGAGTCTACGTGTATTCAGGCTGCTCAGTACTTCTAAAATAGTTTTAATCTTATTAACAATAAACTAAAAAAGCCGCCTAAAATGAAATGAATGTAGTATATTAATAATGCTGCATTTTTGCATTTCTTATTTCTCTATTTCATAATGTAGGTAAGGAGTGATTGCAAATGGATAATTTTACATATTGGAACCCAACTAAATTAATATTTGGTAAGGGACAACTTGAACAATTGAAAGTAGAAGTTCCACAATACGGAAAAAAGGTGCTGCTTGTTTATGGTGGAGGCAGTATTAAGAAAAATGGTTTGTATGACCAAGTGGTAAGAAATTTAGAAGAAATCGGCTCACAGGTATTCGAATTATCTGGAGTTGAGCCGAATCCGCGAATCTCAACGGTAAGGAAAGGCGTAGATTTATGTAAAAAAGAGCAAATTGATTTCCTCCTCGCTGTTGGTGGTGGAAGTGTCATTGACTGTACAAAAGCAATTGCTGCAGGTGCAAAGTATGATGGGGATGCATGGGATCTCGTAACGAAGAAATCTTTTGCAAAAGATGCCCTTCCTTTTGGTACAGTATTAACAATTGCAGCTACCGGCTCCGAAATGAATGCAGGTTCGGTTATTACCAATTGGGAAACGAATGAAAAGTATGGCTGGGGTAGTTCGGTTACATATCCTAAATTTTCAATTCTTGATCCAGTAAACACAATGACTGTTCCAAAGGATCAAACAGTTTACGGCATGGTCGATATGATGTCACATGTGTTCGAACATTATTTTCATCTAACCGAAAACACACTTATGCAAGATCGGATGTGTGAATCTCTATTACTGACTGTCATGGAAACTGCTCCTAAATTAATTAATGACCTAGAAAATTATGAATACAGATCAACAATTTTATATACAGGCACGATGGCATTAAACGGAATGCTTTCAATGGGCTATCGCGGGGATTGGGCTTCACATAATATTGAACATGCCGTTTCAGCTGTATACGATATACCCCATGGTGGCGGATTAGCCATCCTGTTTCCAAATTGGATGAAACATAACTTAAAAGTTAAGCCTGCCCGTTTTAAACAGCTTGCTGTTCGGGTATTTGGCGTGAATCCTGATGGTAAAACCGACGAAGAAGCTGGTTTAGAAGGTATTGAAAAACTGAGGGAATTCTGGAATAGCATTGGAGCACCATCTCGATTAGGTGATTATAATATCGATGAAAATAAATTAGATGTTATGGCCGATAAAGCAATGGCTAATGGTGAATTTGGTAATTTCAAAAAGCTAAATCGTGAAGATGTTTTAGAAATCTATCGTCAATCATTATAAAAGAAAATAGGCTGACATTTGTCAGCCTATTTTCTCTTATTCACTTACTCTTTTCTTAAGTATGCCTACTAATAATGCTGTAACTACTGAACCAATTAAAATGGCTAGGACATACAAGAGAGGATTCCCATCAACTAAAGGAATAACAAATATTCCTCCGTGCGGTGCGCGAAGTCCAATTCCAAATAACATCGCTAATCCCCCCGCAATTGCAGATCCTACTACAGCTGAAGGAATCACACGTGCCGGGTCAGATGCTGCAAATGGGATGGCACCTTCCGTAATGAATGATGCACCCATAATATAGCAAGTAATCCCCGCTTCACGCTCTCTTTTTGTAAATTTATTACGAAATAGAGTTGTAGCAATTGCCATACCAAGCGGTGGCACCATTCCACCTGCCATAACAGCAGCATGTGGTGCATAATTTCCTGCGTCAATCATTGCAATTCCAAACGTAAAGGCAGCCTTATTAATTGGCCCTCCCATATCAACAGACATCATCCCACCAAGAATAATCCCAAGTAATACTAAATTTCCTGTACCTAAATTATTTAATAAATCGGTTAAGTATTCATTAAACAGACTGCAAGGTTTATTAATAACAAAGAACATGATGATACCTGTAATAAATATTCCAAATAGCGGATAAAGTAATACTGGCTTAATTCCTTCAAGGGCATCTGGTAATTTCGAGAATATTTTTTTCAGTAATACAACAACATAACCTGCTAGAAAACCTGCAATGAGTCCACCCAAAAATCCAGCTCCACCTTGGGCAGCCATAAACCCGCCAACCATACCTGGTGCCAAACCTGGACGATCAGCAATACTCATCGCAATAAAACCAGCTAAGACGGGAATCATTAAACCAAATGCATTACCGCCACCAATTGTATTAAGCGCTTCCGCAAATCGATTATATGTCTCATCCTTCGGATCAGCCGAGTGAATCCCAAACATAAAGGAGATCGCAATTAAAATTCCTCCACCAACAACAAAGGGCAACATATTTGATACACCATTCATGAGATGTTTATAAAAGCCGCTTCTTCCCTTATGGTCACTATTATCCTTTTTCTTTTCACCAGAACCGTTATAAATAGTCCCATCTTGTTTAACTGCTCTCTCTAGTAGCTCTTTCGGTTTACGAATTCCATCAGCAACTGGAACTTCAATAATATACTTGCCTTTAAAACGTTCCATTTCTACTTGCTTATCCGCAGCGATAATGATTGCGGAAGCTTGATTAATTTCTTCCTGTGTTAATACATTTTTTGCCCCACCAGAACCATTTGTTTCAACCTTAAATGGAATCCCTAATTCTTTTGCCTTCTCTTTTAACGAATCGGCAGCCATATATGTGTGAGCAATACCAGTTGGACAGGCTGTAACAGCAAGTACCATATTTTTTTCAATCGATGTTTCTACTGTTTCTTCCTCTACATCAAATTCATTAAATACAGCTATTATCTCTTCAGGAGAAGATGCACCCATTAATTTATTTCTAACCGCATCTTTCATTAATAACGAAGAAAGTTTTGATAGCGCCTCTAAATGTGTATTATTAGCCCCTTCACTAGCAGCTATCATAAAGAACAAATGACTTGGTTGTCCATCAAACGATTCATAATCCACACCTGCTGTCGATCTACCAAATGCGATGGCTGGTGACTTTACCGCATCTGTTTTTGCATGTGGGATGGCAATCCCGTCCCCAATACCAGTCGTACTTTGCTCTTCTCGCGCTAAAACAGCTTTTTCATATTTATCCTTATCATTTAATTTTCCAGCATGATAAAGGACATTTACCAGTTCATTTACGACTTCTTTTTTTGATGTTGATTCAATCCCCAATTTAATGGTTTCTAATGTAAGCAGTTCAGTAATTTTCATGTTGTTTATCTCCTTTTAAAGAGTTGTAACCTTTACTTGGTTTACTAGATTTGAAACCATTTCCTTTGTGCAAAGACCCATAGAAAACGCGGTTGCACTTCCTGAAGCAACTCCATTTCGAAATGCTTGTTCAACTTGCGCACCTGTTACAAAAGCAGCTAAAAATCCGCCAACTAAAGAATCTCCAGCACCAACAGAGTTTATCAGTGTCCCTTTTGGTACATTTGCATGATAGGCGTGTGTTTTAGTAATTAATAATGCACCTTTATCAGCCATTGAAACAATGACATTTTCAATTCCATTGTCCACTAATTTTTTTCCATAAAAATAAGCATCTTGAATGGTAGTAATTTCTTTATCAAAAAGTTCTCCAAGTTCATGATGATTAGGCTTAATTAAAAAGGGTTTAGCTTCTATTACATTTTTAAGGGCTTCTCCAGAAACATCCGCAACAAAAAGTGTCCCTTTCTGTTTCCCCTTTTCGATTAAGTCTTTATATATTGATGTAGGGAGTGTGCTTGGAATACTTCCTGAAAAAACGATAATATCTTCCGAATGAGCCGCGTCGAGTTTTTCTATGAATTTTTCAAATTCGGCAGGTCCAATATTGGGACCTGATCCATTAATTTCAGTTTCTTCATCTGCTTTCAACTTAATATTAATTCGAGAATCTCCAGCTACTTTCACAAAATCAACTTGGATTTGTTCGTCTTTTAAATAGTCTTCAATATACTTGCCAGTGAAACCGCCAACAAAACCAAGTGCCTTCGAATCTACTCCAAGTCTCTTTAATACTCGGGAAACGTTAATGCCTTTCCCACCAGGAACTTTATAATCTTCGTCTGTACGATTTAATGCTCCTAACTGAAAATCATTTACTTTAACGGTATAATCCAATGAAGGATTTAATGTTATTGTGTATATCATGATGTCACTACCTTAATGATTGTTTTTTCTTTATATAAATCTTGTGTTTCTTCATCTATATCATTTGTAATAATAGAGGCTTTAGAAATATCAGCAATTTCTGAAAAGGCGATTTCACCAATCTTTGAACGATCTGCAAGAACATAGCTTTCTTTTGAAAGTTCTAAAGCTTTTTTCTTCATAGCGGCTTCCTCTGGATCTGGTGTGGTAAAGCCTAGTGACGGGTGAATACCGTTCACTCCTAAAAAACATTTATCGAAACGGTAAGATTGAATACTAGCAAGTGCATCCTTCCCAATCATGGCATTTGTACTCGCCTTTAGAAATCCGCCGACCACATATGTTCTAATGCCTTTACTTAAAAGCGGCTCTATATTGGTTACACCATTAGTTACAACGACAATCTCCAATGCACTATCCAAGTATTGAATTAATTGGAGAGTTGATGTACCGGCGTCTAAATAAATACAATCACCATTTTCAATTAAACTGGCGGAGTATTTTGCAATTGCTTTTTTTGCCGAAAGATTTTTAGCTGACTTTTCAAGTATATTGGGTTCATCTAATTTCTTTTGAATTCGAGATGCACCGCCATGTACCCTTTTCAATGCCTTTTTTTCTTCTAACTGTACTAAATCCCGTCTGATGGTTGATTCTGAGGTCTTTGTTTCATCAACAAGCTCTTGGATACTTACAATATCTTTTTTCTTTAAAAGCTCAACAATCATTCGATGTCTTTCTGCTGTTAACATGGGTTTTTTCACCTCAGCTCCAATTGATAACGCATACAACTTCTTTCCTCTTTATAGTTTACATCCACTTTCGTTCAAAATCAACCACTTTCAGTCAAAATCATCCATAAACATTCAGGTTCAGTTACTAGCTTGTTGATTTCAAACACTAAAATTTAACAAAGAATACAATAAAAAACTATGAGAGTAGTCTCTCATAGTTGAAATTTTTATATATAGTTTTTTATCGGTGCAAAGGTTTTTCGATGGATTGAACATGGGCCGTATTTTTGAATTGCTTGGATATGTTCATTTGTACCGTAGCCCATATTTTTATCAAACAAGTAATTTGGATACTCATCGGCATATCGCTTCATTAAACGGTCTCTCGTTACTTTCGCGACAACGGAAGCAGCTGCAATCGATACACTTGATGCATCACCTTTAATGATAGCTGTCTGTGGGATCGGTATCGTTAATTTCATTGCGTCTATTAAACAATAATCAGGCATTGTTTGAAGGTCACTAATTGCTGCTATCATCGCTTTTTTCGTTGCTTCATAAATATTAACCTTGTCTATTTCTTGCGCCGTAATAATTCCCGTTCCTACTGCTACAGCTTCTTTCATGATGATCGTATAAAATTCATCGCGTTTTTTTTCAGATAATTGCTTTGAATCATTTAATCCTTCTAAGTAAAAGTGCTCAGGCAAAATAACCGCTGCCGCAATGACCGGGCCTGCAAGAGGCCCTCTGCCCACTTCATCAATACCAGCTATGTACTTAAAGCCTTGTTGCTTGATTTTCGTTTCATATTTCATCATCTGATCAAATTTTTTACGATTCATTTCCTTTACTTCCTGCTGCTTATTCCATTGATTTAGGAGATTTTGAACACCTTTACGTTCATCCATTTCTAGTATTTTAAAGAGCGGATCTTCCTTACTTACCACTGTTTTCAGCATTTCAGAAATATCTTTAATTGTCTTCGTTTTCATGGTCTGTCCCTCATCTTAATTTATAGAATAAAAAATCCCCACATTTAGGGGGATATAATTGCATTTTGTTCACCGGGTATATCGAATGACAAGGCTCCTAATTTATCCGAACGGATATCTCGAACAATTGTTTCTGCTGTTTTATCATAATCGACTTCCCCTTTTGCCATTAAACATCCACGTAATTCACCGATATGATTAAATAAATCGAGAACCTCAGAAGGTATTTCGGAAAAACTATATCTTTCCTTGAGTCGATTAGGATAATTTTCCTCAAGAAAACGTAATGCGTAAATTGAAATATCCTGAAGGTTTAAAATTGTATCTTTAATAGCCCCCGTTAAAGCTAATTTATACCCTACTTCTTGATCTTCAAATTTTGGCCATAAGATCCCTGGGGTATCAAGTAATTCCAATTCTTTCCCGACTTTAATCCATTGCTGTGATTTTGTAATACCTGGCATATTTCCTGTCTTAGCAATATTCTTCTTAGCAAGCCTATTAATCAATGTTGATTTCCCAACATTTGGTATCCCGATAATCATTGCGCGAATAGCTCTAGGTTTCATCCCTTTTGCTTTCATACGATCAAATTTAGGCTTCAATATTTCCTTAGCTGCATTTACAATCTCATGTAAACCACTGCCTGCTTGTGAATTTATTGATAAAGCTTTTCTGTCTAGCTCTGCATAATATTGCAACCATCTTTTCGTCGTATCGCGATCTGCTAAATCAGCTTTATTTAATAAAGTTAATCTCGGTTTTTGCTGGATAATCTCATCAAGCATTGGGTTTGCAGAGGAAACAGGAATTCTCGCATCCACCAACTCAAATACGATATCCACCAGTTTTAATTTCTCCGTAACTTCCCTGCGAGCTTTTGCCATATGCCCTGGGAACCATTGTATTGTCATGCTTTCAACTCCACATTTCTTATTTTACAAGGCGAATATCTGAAATTGGCCAATAAATTAATTTCGTATCACCAATTACTTTCTTCAATGGAACCGCACCAATATGCCGACTGTCTTTACTAAATCTGCGATTATCACCCATGACGAAAATTTCCCCTTCTGGAACCGTTTCTTGGCCGACTGGGGTATCTTTCAAAGTGAAATCTTCAGTAAGAGGACCTTCGGGTAAGTCTTTCTTATATTTATCTAAGTATGGTTCCTTATATGCTTTTCCATTTATATAAAGGGTATCATTTTTATATTCTATCTTATCCCCTGGCAGACCTATTACTCTTTTTATGTAGTCTTTCTTTTCAGGTGCATGGAAAACAACAATATCAAACCGATCTGGATTTCCTAGTTTATTAACGATCATCCGATCTCCATTTTGAAGTGTAGGCATCATGGAAGAACCATCTACAACAATTGGCGCAAATAAAAAATAGCGAATAATAACCGCAAGTGCCACCGCAATTAGTAGTGCTTTTGTCCATTCCCATAATTCGTTCTTTTGTTTTGACATGTTTCCACCGCCTATGTAAAATTGCCAAGCTATATATATTAATATATCAGCTAATCAATGATAAATGTAAATTTTTTTATGCCTATCATTATTTTATATCCAATTTACTTTATCCATAATCCGGATAAAAAAATTATTCATTAAAGTCGAAAAGGAGCTTGATATCAAGCTCCTTTTCTTCTTGTCCAGCACAAGTTGTCTATTAAAGACACTTACACTTTTCTTATTATCGAATTTCTTTAATACGAGCGGCTTTACCACGTAAATTACGTAGGTAGTAAAGTTTCGCACGGCGAACTTTACCGCGACGCACTACTTCAAGCTTCGCAATCTTAGGAGTGTGAACAGGGAATGTACGTTCAACACCAACACCATAAGAAATTTTACGAACTGTGAAAGTTTCGCTGATTCCACCACCACGGCGTTTAATTACAACACCTTCAAATAGCTGGATACGTTCGCGAGTACCCTCGATAACTTTAACGTGTACACGTACAGTATCACCAGGACGGAACGCTGGAAGATCAGAGCGAAGTTGATCTTTTGTAATTTCATCAATAATTTTGTGCATCGAATTCAACTCCTTCCAACAGATGCTCATACAAATCTTAACATGCAGCGGAACATCGTTTTCATGCGATTTATTAAAATAAATCACAAGGAATATCTTATCATATCAATTACTGTATTGCAATCACCTATTTATTATATCTTTAATCTTTCTTAGTCTGTTTCCACTCTTCAATCCATTTTTTGTGTTTCTCTGTTAATGGATAATTATCTAACAAATCAGGTCGTCTTTCATATGTTCGCTTTAAGGATTGTTTCTCTCTCCATTCATCAATATGCTTATGATTTCCTGATAATAGTACATCTGGAACACTCATCCCTCTAAAATCGGCAGGACGTGTATAATGAGGATGCTCTAACAGGCCTGAAGAAAAAGAATCTAGTATGGGAGAATCCTCATTTCCTAACACTCCGGGCAATAGTCGAACAACACTATCGATAATAACCATCGCTCCAAGCTCTCCACCTGTTAACACATAATCACCAATAGAGATTTCATCAGTTACGACATGCTCACGAATTCGTTCATCATATCCTTCATAATGTCCACAAACAAATATAAGATGCTGTTCCTTTGCTAATTCCTCTGATACTTTCTGAGTTAAAACTTTACCTTGAGGACATAAAAGAATCACTCTTGGTGGTTTACTATTTTCGTTATTTTGCGTTAGAGAATCAACCGCATCGAATATGGGTTGAGGCTTTAATACCATACCTGCTCCGCCGCCATAAGGATAATCATCAACCGATTGGTGCTTGTTGTCTGCAAACTCACGAAAATTAACGACATTGTATTGTACAGCATTTTTTTCTGCTGCTTTTTTTAATATAGAGGAACCGAAAACCCCAGAGAACATTTCAGGAAAAAGAGTAAGGACGTCTATTTTCATGTTAATAGCCCTTCCATTGGATCAATCGTTATAACTTTTTCTTCGATATCTACATTTTTTATTATTTCATCAATATACGGGATTAAGTATTCTTTTTTATCTGTACCTTTTACAATCCATACATCATTTGCTCCAGGTGTCAATATTTCTTTTACAATTCCTACTTCTTCTCCGTCTAGCGTAATAACTTTACACCCAATGATTTCATGAAAGTAATATTCCCCTTCATCGAGGTTAGTTAATTGTTCTTCAGAAATCTTTAATAATCCATTCTTCCATTTTTCAACCAAATTAATATTTTCGTACCCATCAAATTGTAATAGATCAAAGTTTTTATGTGTACGATGATTTTTAATCGTTAATTGAATGGGTTCTTGTTCATTTAGAAATAAATAAAGAAGATTTCCTTTTTGATATCGTTCTTCAGGAAAATCGGTTTTGGATATAACACGTACCTCTCCATTAAGTCCATGTGTATTTACAATTTTTCCTACATTAAACCAATTAGTCATGCACTCACCTCTAACGTATTTCTATGATGATTCCATCTTTGATAATAATCATTTGTTCTTTCACTAGTTTCTCCCAATCATCGCCAACTTTTACATCTACAATGGCTTGTACATCCTGTTCTTTAATTTCACTTCCAAGAGGCAATAGAGTTAGTTGCTCGATTTGAAAATCAACTAATTTTATTTTTTCTTTTCTGCTATTAATTTCTTTTTCAAAATGCGTTTTTAAACTAGTTGGAGAGAACTTTTTTGTACGTTCCAATTTTTTTAATTCAAAGCGTAATTGATCACATTCTTTTTGCATCGTGATTTTTTTTTGAATATACGATTGCTGCAATTCTTTTTTACTTTTTTCTGTGAGGACTTGCTTTATTGTTACCGTCTGAAGTAACTGCATTTTCCCCCTCCTTATTTGTTCTTTTACTAACTATTTTACTTTGGCATATGTGATGCTTTATTTTGATAAGGAGTTAAAAAGAGGTATGTATACGAATTTTGTATATAGAAAAAGGGAGGAATTGAACCCTCCCTTTTCTCATGCAGTGTAATAAATTCAGTGTGAGAATTCTTATTCTGCTTGATAAATCAAAGGAAATTATCCTTTGATTTCATTCGATAATTTCCAAATAAATTTTCTTATGATGTTTGGATCCTGCCGCAGCATAGACAACAGTTCGAATGGCTTTTGCAACTCGCCCCTTTTTTCCAATTACCTTTCCAATGTCCTGTTTATTAACTGATAGTTTATAAGTGATGTGATTATCTTCATCAGTTACAAAAACTTGAACATCTTCAGGAGAATCTACAAGAGGCTTTACAATCGTTTCAATCAACTCTTGCATTGAGTTCACGATTATTTGCTATATTTTGCGTTGTGGAATTTTTCCATGATGCCTTGTTTAGAAAATAGATTGCGAACTGTGTCAGATGGTTTTGCACCATTTTGTAACCATTTCATTGCTAGTTCTTCATCAATTTTAACTTCAGCTGGTTGTGAAACAGGATTGTAAGTTCCTACTGTTTCAATAAAGCGTCCATCACGTGGTGAACGAGAATCAGCTACAACAATACGATAGAAAGGAGATTTTTTTGCTCCCATACGTTTTAAACGAATTTTTACTGCCATTTTAAATAGCACCTCCGAATAGTTTTACACAAGATAGTATATTATCAAATATGTGTTTAGTTTGTAAAGTGTTTTTTCTTAACACTAAGTATTATATCAAAAATGATGAGAAAGGACAAACTACATAAATGGAAATTTAAAGCCTTTGCGTTTTCCTTTTTGTTGCATTCCTGTCATTTGTTTCATCATTTTTTTCATTTCTTCAAATTGCTTTAAAAGACGGTTTACTTCTTGGACCGAAGTTCCGCTCCCTTTGGCAATTCTCTTTTTTCTGCCAGCGTTAATAATCTCCGGATTGACTTTTTCCTTTTTCGTCATTGATTGAATAATCGCTTCAACATGACTAATCTGTTTTTCATCAATCTGAAGATTGCCCATGCCTTTAATTTTATTCGCACCAGGCATCATTTTTAATAGTTCGTCGAGTGGACCCATTTTTCGAACTTGACCTAATTGATCGAGAAAATCATCAAATGTAAAATTCATCGTCCTCAATTTCTGTTCAAGTTCTTTTGCTTTTTCCTCGTCAACATTTGCCTGAGCTTTTTCAATTAAAGAAAGCATATCCCCCATACCCAAAATACGGGATGCCATACGTTCAGGATGGAATGCTTCCAATGCATCTAATTTCTCACCCATACCGACAAATTTAATCGGCTTTTCTGTGACAGCACGAATGGAAAGGGCTGCACCACCACGAGTATCCCCATCGAGCTTCGTTAATACGACACCGGTAATGCCCAGTTGCTCATTAAAGCTATCAGCAACATTAACAGCATCTTGTCCAGTCATTGCATCAACAACGAGGAAGATCTCATCGGGATTAGATAGCTCTTTAATTTCTTTAAGCTCATTCATTAATTCCCCATCAATATGCAACCGACCTGCTGTATCAATTAATACATAATCATTATGGTCTTCTTTTGCCTTTTCAAGGGCCTGTTTGGCAATTTCAACTGGGCTGACTTGATCTCCTAAAGAAAACACAGGCATATTAAGCTGTTTTCCTAGCGTCTCAAGTTGTTTAATCGCAGCCGGACGATAAATATCAGCAGCAACTAACAAAGGATTACGATTGTATTTTTTTCGCAAAAGATTTGCAAGTTTTCCAGTCGTCGTCGTTTTACCGGCACCTTGCAAACCAACCATCATAATAACAGTTGGAGGGCGCTTCGATACTGCGATTTGACTTTGTTCCCCACCCATTAAATTCGTTAATTCTTCTTTAACTACCTTAATGACCTGTTGTCCAGGTGTTAAACTTTTCATAACTTCCTGTCCAACGGAGCGTTCGCTTACCTTTTTAACAAAATCCTTTACTACTTTGAAGTTAACGTCAGCTTCTAATAAAGCAAGGCGAACTTCACGCATCATTTCCTTTACGTCGCTTTCAGATACTTTTCCTTTGCCGCGTATTTTCTGTATTGTGTTCTGAAGTCGGTCGGATAGTCCTTCAAATGCCATTCATACCGCCTCCTATTCTAATATTTCAAGCGCTTCAATGAGTTTTGCTATTTCGTCCACTGAAGTAGTTTCCAATGCTTTTTTCATATTTTCAAGAATTACTTTTCTATCCTGAAACTTTTGGAATAATAATAATTTCTTTTCGTATTCCTCAAGCATGGCTTCTGTACGCTTGATATTATCAAACACTGCCTGCCTGCTCACTTCATATTCTTCAGCAATTTCACCAAGCGAGAAATCATCTAAATAATATAGGGACATATAGCTACGTTGCTTTGGAGTTAACAACGATTGATAAAAATCATATAGGTAATTCATTCTCGTTGTTTTCTCTAGCATTCTTCACACTCCCTTGTTAAGTGAAAAACCTTTACATATGAAGATTACACAGTATTTATTGATTTGTCAAGTAAATGTCCTTTATTCCTCGTTTTGCTCAATGATTGTTGAAAAAAGTCCATAAACATATTTTTCCGGATCAAATTCTTGTAAATCATCCATTTTTTCACCTAAACCAACAAACTTAACTGGGATTTCTAGTTCATTGCGAATAGCTAAAACAATTCCACCTTTTGCAGTTCCATCTAGTTTAGTCAATACAATACCGGATACATCTGTTACCTCTTTAAACGTCTTTGCTTGTACCATCGCATTTTGTCCTGTTGTTGCATCAAGCACAAGAAGTACTTCATGGGGTGCATTTGGAATTTCTCTTTCAATGACCCTTTTTACCTTTTCTAATTCATTCATCAAATTAACTTTGTTTTGCAAACGGCCCGCCGTATCACAAAGAAGAATATCAGCTTTACGAGCCTTTGCTGCCTGAATAGCATCATACATAACAGCAGCAGGATCAGAGCCTTCACCTTGTTTGATTACGTCTACACCAACACGTTGGCCCCACACTTCTAATTGATCGATAGCACCTGCCCTAAATGTGTCCCCAGCGGCCAAGATAACTTTCTTTCCATCAGTTTTATATTTATGAGCAAGTTTGCCAATTGTCGTTGTTTTCCCCACACCATTTACACCAACGAATAAAATAACAGTTAAACCTTCTGATTGAATATTGATAGTATTTGGTGTTTCCGTATCCCCTTGATAGATTTCAACAAGCTTTTCAGATATAACAGATTGAACTTCTGCAGGATCTTGAATATTCTTTTTCTTCACTTCCATTTTTAATTCTTCAACAAGCTCCATAACTGTATTGAAGCCTACATCTGCTCCAATAAGAATTTCTTCAAGCTCTTCAAAGAAGTCCTCATCTACTTTCCGATACCTTGCTACAAGGTCATTCACTTTAGAAGCAAAATTATCTCTTGTTTTTGATAAACCTTGTTTAAATTTTTCCGTTACAGAATCAGTTGATTTTGTAAATTTATCTTTTAGCTTTTTAAAAAAACTCATTTTTCAATCACTTCCTTGTTTATTCTTATTCGTCTTATGTTTCAACTAGTTCCTTAGATGATTCAAGTCTAACGGATACAAGTTTAGACACACCAGATTCTTGCATCGTGACACCGTAAAGGACATCGGCTTCTTCCATCGTCCCTTTTCGATGAGTGATTACGATGAATTGCGTTTCTTCGCTAAATCTTTTTAAATACTTGCTAAAACGATATACGTTCGCTTCATCTAGTGCAGCTTCCACTTCATCTAATATACAAAAAGGAACCGGACGAACTTTTAAAATTGCAAACAATAACGCAATGGCGGTTAATGCGCGTTCTCCTCCGGATAACAACCCCAAGTTTTGTAATTTCTTTCCGGGCGGCTGTGCAACAATATCTACTCCCGTATTCAATAAATCAGTTGGGTCTGTTAATTTTAATTCAGCACGGCCACCACCAAATAAAGCTTTGAAAATGGGTTCAAAATGGAACTTTACAGCTTGAAATGTTTGTTCAAAACGTTTTTTCATTTCTTCATCCATTTCATCAATAATTTGAAGTAATGTCTCCTTTGCCGAAACTAAATCTGATTGCTGTTCCATTAAAAACTGATATCGTTCGGATACGCGTTCATATTCATCAATTGCACCGATATTAACAGTTCCTAATTCTTCAATTGCCAATTTGATTAGTTTCACGCGTTTTCGAGCTTCTTCAATTGGAATTTGCAGTGGATATTTTTCTTTAGCCGCCTCGAAGGTTAACATATATTCTTCATTTAAGCGGTTAAGCCGGTTTTCTAAATCAACATCTATTCGATTAATTTTCACTTCTTCATCTTTAACTACTTCTACTAAACCTTTATGTTGCCTCTTTAGTTCCTTAATTGCTAATTCAGCATCCTCAAGTTTTGATTGTAATTGCATCCGTTCTTCTCTTCGAATTGAAATTAGCTTAGTCGTTTCAATCTTATCGGTTAGCTTTTTCTCTGCCGCCACTGACAATTCTGTTTCCCCAGAATGATTATTCGACATTTGGCCAACTAACCAGTTAAGCTCTTCTTCATAACTTGTTTTTTTCGTACTTACTTCTTCGCATTCCTCTTTTATAGTTGTAAGTTTTTCACGACTAGTTACAAGCTGTTCATTTTTCACTGCTAGTTCCGCTTTTAAATCACTGATTTCAGAAAGTAATTCATCCTTAGATATGTTTTGTGTATTTTTTTTCTTTGTTAAATTCTCAATTTCTTTATCAAGTTGTTCAATATTGTTGGTTATTTCCGTTAAAGTTGTAGTCAGTTCATTTATGCGGCGATCTACATTTTGAACAGTAGTATTCGATTCGTTTCGCTCCATATCGTAAATTTGGAGTTTTTCATTTAGATTTTTTTCGGCTAACTCAATTTGCCTCATTTCAGATTTCAATTCTTGTTGCTTTAAGCGAAGGATTTCTCCAGCACTTCTCATTTCTTCAAGTGCCTTTTCATTGCTATTTACATCTTGTTTAAGCGTTTTTACTTGCTGTTCAAGCTGATTTGTTTTTTCTTCCATCAATTTCGTTTTTTCTTTAAGATCTTCAAGCTCTCCTTTTCGGCTAATTAACGATGTAGAAGATTGTTTAACAGTTCCCCCCGTCATTGAGCCACCAGGATTAACAACGTCTCCATCCAATGTCACTAATCTATAGCGATACTGCAAAAGCTTGGCAATTTCATTTGCCCCTTGAAGATCTTTTGTAATGATTACATTTCCTAAAAGATTTGAAATGATTGTTTGATATTTTTGATTGATTTTTACAATATTAGCTGCAATACCAATAAACGCTTCATGCTTACCTATCAATTCCAATTGACTTGATGACAACCCTTTTCCTTTAATAATATTTAACGGTAAAAAGGTAGCACGTCCATATCGATTGGTTTTTAAATACTCAATCGCTTTTCTCCCATCGGCTTCTGTCGCAACAACGACATTTTGCATGGCTCCGCCTAATGCTGTTTCGATGGAAAGCTCATATTGCTTTGGAACATGAATAAGCTCTGCAACTGCACCTTCAATCCCCGAAAGCTTAGTATTTCTAGCTTTCAAAACTTCCCGAACTCCATGGAAGAAACCTGTGTAATCCTCTTCCATTTCCTCAAGGGTTTCTTTTCGGGACTTAGCTTTTTGTAAATATTGAAAAGCTTGATAAAGTGTCGTTTCTTGTTTTTGATATTGCTTTTTCAATGATTCTAGTTTTTTTTGATGTTCACGGAATGCATGTACTTGTTTCTCAATTTGAACATCGGCTATTTCTAGTTCGTTTTTTGTTTTCTGCTTCTCTTCTAAAATCATCTGTCTTTGTTCTAGATATTTTTTATTATCACCATCAAGCTTTACTTTTTTGGCTTCTTGCTGTCCTAATTGCTGCTCAAGTAAGGCCAACTCATTTTTATTAGTTGCCTTTTCATTTAAAAGTTCAATATAATCGCTTTTTAATGATTCAATCATTTCATCAATATTGATATTAAATTGATTCATTTGTTCGGTTTTTTCTTTTAATTTCTTTTTTAGTGAAGCAGCGGATATTGTGTGTTTATCATATTCTGCTATCAATGTTGTTTTTTGTTCTTCAAGTCTAATAAGCTTTGCCGAAAGCTCTTCAATATTTTTTTCGAATTGCTCTTTATTATTGCTTGCATTCTTTTTTCTTTCTTTTAAAACTTCCTTACGCCCTTCAAGTTTTTCAAGCTCTTCTGTCGCTGAAAGCAACACATTTTGCAAATCATTTATTGATTCATCCAACGCGGCAAGAGTATCGCGCATTTTTTCAAGAATAGCTTCTTCTTTTTGGATTTTAGATGACAGACCCAATTCCTTATCCTGATGATTTCCTAGCTCTTGCTTCAATGTTTCCCATTTTTGACTTAGCTCTTCGATTTCATGAACCGTTAGAGCGACCTCGAAATTTTCAAGCTCGGCTTTTTTATCTAAATATTCTTTAGCAAGGGATGCTTGGATTTTTAAAGGTTCCACTTGATTTTCCAATTCATGAAGAATATCGTTTACCCGATTTAGGTTTTCACCCGTTTCATTTAACTTCGATTCAGCTTTCTTTTTTCGGGTTTTATATTTAAGTACTCCCGCGGCTTCTTCAAAAATCGTTCTTCTTTCTTCCGCTTTACTGTTTAATATTTCTTCAACTTTCCCTTGGCTAATAATTGAGAAAGCTTCCCTGCCAAGCCCGGAATCCATAAATAAGTCGATAATATCCTTCAAACGGCAAGATTGTTTATTAATGGAAAATTCACTATCACCTGAACGATATACCCTTCTTGTTACACTAACTTCATTATAATCAATAGGTAATTGATGGTCTTCATTATCTAATGTTAAAGTCACTTCTGCGAAGTTTAATTGTTTTCTGGAATCACTACCAGCGAAAATAACGTCTTCCATTTTTCCGCCTCGAAGCGACTTTGCTGATTGCTCTCCGAGGACCCATCTGACAGCATCAATGATATTACTTTTTCCGCTTCCATTTGGGCCTACAACTGCAGTTACTCCAGAAACAAAATCGATCGTGATTCTTTCCGCAAATGATTTAAATCCGACAACATCTAAGCGTTTAAGAAACAAGAAACTCTCCTCCTATATCCTTTTCTTCCTTGCTGTTTTTTCTCTTAGGAGAAGTACAACATATTATTTTTCCTCGAGCGGTGATTTTAGTTTGCTTAAAGCAACTTGTGCTGCATGTTGTTCAGCCTCTTTTTTAGACCTTCCGGTTCCAATTCCTAATTCTTCCTTATTCAAAAGAACGCGTGAGACGAATTCTCTATTATGTGCCGGACCTCTTTCTTGAAGAACCACATATTCAAGTACACCAGCAGCATCCTTTTGAATGAATTCCTGTAGTTGACTTTTAAAATCCATCACATGAGAAAAAGCACCAGCATTAATTTTAGGGTAAACAACTTTTTCTAAAATTGAAATGACCTTTTCCAGACCTTGATCTAAAAAAAGAGCACCAATAAACGCCTCAAATACATCTGCAAGTAGTGCTGGGCGTGTCCGTCCACCAGTCAGTTCCTCACCCTTTCCTAATAATATAAGCTCTCCAAATTGTAATTCATTGGCAAAGGTTACTAGTGAAGGCTCACATACAATGGCAGCTCTTAATTTAGTTAACTTTCCTTCACTCATAGTTGGATACTTATTATAAAGGAATTGTGAAACAGTCAATTCAAGTACGGCATCCCCTAAAAATTCAAGTCGTTCATTATCCGCATGTAATTTCTTGCGATGCTCATTCACATATGATGAATGTGTAAATGCTTGCTTCAATAAGTTTAATTGATTGAATTGGATACCAATTCTCTCTTGAAATCGTTTGAATTTCTCATCTATCCTCATAGTTGTTTGTTTTTCTTTATCACGATTTATTTTACGCATAGGTCATCCACCTTGTTTATCTTTCTTTATTTAATACTTCATATAAATTTTATTAGAAAAACAGCCGAAGTGCAAAGTCCTCATTTAATATTTTTTTTAATATCATAGAAAAAGAGGTTGACCCTCCGAAAAAGTGTAGCACACCTTTGGGTCAACCTCGTTTTAGTAAATCGGAACGAACGATTATGCTTTAGCTTGTATGTAATTAACAGCGTCACCCACTGTAGCAATTTTTTCAGCATCATCGTCGGAAATTTCCATGTCAAATTCATCCTCTAATTCCATTACTAATTCAACAACGTCAAGGGAATCTGCACCTAGATCATCTTTAAAAGAAGCTTCTAAAGTAACTTTAGATTCCTCAACACCTAGACGATCCACGATAATTTTCGTTACACGTTCTAATACTTCTGCCATTCGGTTCACCTCCCCTCAAGACATTATAGAGGATATTATCGAAATAATAAAGCGAAACTTTACATTACCATTCCGCCATCTACATGAAGGGTTTGACCTGTCATATAATCTGAAGCAGAAGATGCAAGAAAGATAACGACGTTTGCGACATTTTGTGGTTCTCCAAAGCGTGCTAACGGAATTTGCTTCAGCATTTCACTTTGAACATCCTCTGGAAGTTTATCAGTCATTTCTGTAGTAATAAACCCAGGTGCTACTGCATTTACATTTATTCCTCGAGATGCCAATTCTTTTGCTGTCGTTTTAGTGAGTCCAATGACACCTGATTTAGCTGCAACATAGTTAGCTTGTCCAGGGTTTCCACTTACTCCAACAATTGAAGATATATTTATAATTTTTCCAGAACGCTGTTTCATCATTTGACGAGTAACACCTTTTGTACAAAGGAATACACCTTTTAAGTTTGTGTTAATAACATCATCCCACTCATCTTCCTTCATTCTCATTAACAAATTGTCACGAGTAATGCCGGCGTTATTTACAAGAATATCAATTTTCCCAAATAGGTCAATTGTTTCTTTTATCATTCCTTGTACTTCATCATTATTCCCAACATTGCACTGTATCGCCTTTGCTTCTCTACCTAAGCCTTTAATTTCCTCAACCACTTCATTTGCTCGTGCTTCACTGCCTGCATAATTCACTATTACATTAGCTCCTTCTCTTGCTAGTTCTAATGCAATTTCACGGCCGATTCCACGGGATGCTCCTGTGACTAAGGCTACTTTCCCTTCAAGTAACATCGTTTCTCCTCCATTCATTTTGCGGACCTAGTTACCGATTATAACTTTAATTCTTCGACGACTGATTGACAACTTTCAAAATCTTGGACTGAATAGGTTTTTACATTCCGATTAATTTTTTTAATTAAACCGGATAAAACTTTACCTGGGCCGATTTCAATAAACGTATCTACACCAAGCTCAAGCATCGTAAGCACGGAATCTTCCCATAAAACAGGAGAATACAATTGTTCAATTAGTTTTTCTTTAATATCAGATGCGTTGCTTATTGGTGCAGCAGTCACGTTGGCAATAACCGGAATATTTGAATCTTTCACCTTTACTTCATTAAGAACCTCAACAAATTTTTGTGCTGCAGGTTTCATTAATTCGGAATGAAATGGACCGCTGACTTGTAAAGGTAATACTCTTTTAGCTCCGTTTTCTTTCGCTGAAACACTTGCTTTCTCGACCCCTTTTACAGTTCCGGAAATGACAATTTGACCAGGGCAATTTAAATTAGCTAATTGTACAGAATCACCATTTGCTGTCACTTCATCGGTCACTTTTTGCAAATCGTTGCGATCCATACCCAAGACTGCCGCCATTGTACCTTCCCCATTCGGTACAGCTTCCTCCATATATTCTCCACGTTTATGTACCGCAAATACTGCATCTTCAAATTCTATCGCTCCAGCTGCAACAAGTGCTGTATATTCCCCTAAACTATGTCCTGCTGTGTAATCTGGACGAATGCCCGCTTCCTCTAAACATGTTAAAATTGCTATACTAGTCGTTAATAATGCTGGTTGTGCGTTAGTAGTTAAAGTTAATTTTTCATCCGGTCCATTAAAAATTATGTCAGATAATGAATAGCCTAATCGTTGATCTGCACTTTCAAAAATAGACTTCGCTTGATCGCTTTTTTCTACAACTGATTTCCCCATACCAATCGTTTGAGAACCTTGGCCTGGAAAGACAAATGCTATTTTCCCCATAATCATCTACTCCTTAATCGTTTCATTTTCTTTTTTGATTGTTTCTTTTATAATTCTCGTTACTTGATGACTGGCCATATCATTTGCTTGTCTAACTGCATTATAAAGTGCATTTGCATTGGATGAACCATGTGCCTTAATAACCGGTGATTTAAGGCCAAACAATCCCGCTCCGCCATATTCGGTATAATCCATCATATTTTTAAGATCCTTCAATTCATTTTTAACTAATCCGGCAGCTATTTTGCTTTTGAAATTTGTCATAAACGCTTTTTTTAATAATGAAAATAAAGATCCTGCCGTTCCTTCTATCGTTTTTAATACCATATTTCCGGTAAATCCATCGGTAACAACCACATCCGCAGGGCCTTGCAGCAGTTCTCTCGACTCAATATTACCAACAAAATGAAGTCCAGAATCTTTAAGTAATTCAAAAGCTTTCTTTGTTAACTCATTTCCCTTTTTCTCTTCTGTTCCAATATTTAACAACCCAACTCTTGGTCTTTCAATCCCACGTACCTTTTGTGCATATATTGAACCCATAATTGCATATTGAAGAAGGTGTTCCGGTTTAGCTTCAGCATTTGCACCAAGATCTAACATAACAAAACCTTTGCCATCCACTGTTGGTAAAGTTGGTGCGAGTGCAGGGCGTTCAATTCCATCAATTCTTCCTACTATAAATAGGCCGGCCGCCATTAAGGCACCTGTATTTCCAGCTGATATACAAGCATCTGCTTTCCCATCTGCAACCGCCTGTGCCATTAAAACCATCGATGCATTCTTTTTTCTGCGAACTGCCCTTACTGGTTCATCCGTTCCTTCAATCTTTTCATCAGTATGAACAATTTCCACACGAGAATTAGGTTCTAAATACTGTTGAATTTCCGATTCTTTTCCAAAAAGTATAATTTCAATATCTTTAAATTCTTTTATCGCTTTATTTACACCCAATACGATTTCTTTAGGGGCATTGTCTCCCCCCATTGCATCGATTGCAATTTTCATAATTTTCATCCCTTACTCATACTGTTATCGTTTCATAATTAGTGATCTTACTTACTATTACGAAACATTTCAAATTCACCTTTAAATACTAGTTCATTTCCAACAAAACTATCAACATTTACGATTGTATGATCCTTTTCATTATGTATATCACAAACCTTAGCTTTAGCAACCACACGTTCACCTTCCTTAACTGAACGAGTAAAATGAATATTAGCTTTTGCTGTTAATGCTAGCTCATCATTGATTACAGCAACTGCTAATGAATTTGCTTGAGCAAAAAGGTGATGTCCCCTAGCAATTGAATTCCGTTTAAAAACATGTTCTTTTTTCACTTCAAAAATTGAAATTGCGTTTTTATCAAGATCAATATCAATAATTTCACCAATAACTTCATCAATTGGCAGTGATTTTACTTCATCATCAAATCTTTTCTCAGCGACATTTTTTATTCTTTCCCTTAATTCTGGAATCGATAATTCTAATCGATCTAAACGAATGGTTTGCACGCTGACTTGAAATTGTTCTGCTAGCTCTTCATCAGTAATAAACGGATTGTTATTTATCGTATCCTGTAATCGTTTTTGCCGCTCTTTTTTAATCATTTTCATAAAAATCTCATCACCATTCACGATATTAGGACTTGGTACTAATAGTAGTATATAAAAAGAAAAAGCAGAATGCAAGAATGGAATTGCTATTCTGCTTCTCCTTTTAATCAAGTTTTTCACCGTCCATAACGCCGGATTCCTCTAAATACTTTCGTAAATAATGATATTTTTGATCCTGCCAAAAATCAATTTGGTTGATAAGTTGTACCGCATCGTTTCTAGCTACTTCCAAAGCCCGATAATCATGTACCATATCCGCTACTTTAAATTCTGGCAATCCACTTTGCTTCTTCCCGAAGAAATCACCAGGTCCACGCAATTCCAAATCTTTTTCACTCAAAACAAATCCATCGTTTGTTTCTGTCATAATCTTCATTCTTTCTTTCCCCACATCCGTTTTCGGATTAGCAAGTAAAAAACAGAATGATTGATCCTGTCCTCGTCCAACTCGTCCCCGAAGCTGGTGCAATTGAGATAGTCCGAATCTTTCGGCATCATAAATAACCATAATGGTTGCATTAGGAACATTCACTCCAACCTCGACAACAGTAGTAGAAACTAGAATTTGTATATCATTGTCACTATATGCTTTCATTACATTCTCTTTTTCGTCAGGATGTAATTTTCCATGCATTAGACCGACATTAAATTTGTCGTAATAATAATCCGAAAGCATTTGATAAACATCAATGGCATTTTGCAAATCTAATTTTTCAGATTCCTCTATTAAAGGACAAATGATATAGGCTTGTCTCCCTTTTACCAATTCCTTTTCAACAAAACGCAAAACCTTATCTAGCATTTCATTTTTCGCCCAATACGTTTCAATTTTTTTTCTTCCTGCGGGCATTTCATCAATAATCGAAACATCCATTTCACCAAAAGCTGTAATTGCAAGTGTTCTTGGAATTGGGGTAGCCGTCATGAAAAGTACATCCGGTGTTACACCTTTTTCTCTTAACACCCGACGCTGTTCTACTCCAAATCGATGTTGCTCATCCGTTATAACTAAACCTAGTTTATTGAAATGAACATCATCTTGAATAAGTGCATGTGTTCCAACTAAAACATTAATTTCACCTTGTTGGAGTCGTTCAAGCAAGCTCTTTCGTTTTTTCCCCTTTATTGAACTAGTTAGGAGTTCTATCTTCAAGCCAGCTTGACCTAACATGTTCTGTAATGATTCTGCATGTTGCTCTGCTAAAATTTCCGTAGGAACCATTAGGGCACCTTGGTATCCTGCAGTCCAACTAGCAAAGAGAGCACTGGCTGCAACAACTGTTTTACCTGAACCTACATCACCTTGAAGCAATCGATTCATTCGATAAGGAGATTTGAGATCAGCACAAATTTCATTGATCACTCTCTTTTGCGCATTTGTTAATGGAAAAGGCAATGTATCAAAAAAATCGCGGAGTTTATTCAAATGATAATGTTGACTGATTCCCCCCGTATGCTCCCTTTCAAATTTTCTAAGTGCTTGCATTTTTAATTGAAAAAATAAAAATTCTTCATAAACAAATCTACGTCTTGCCTGCTTGACATCCTCTTGGGAAATAGGAAAATGCATCATTTTCATCGCATCTCTTCTTGGGAGCAATTTATATTTTATAATTAAATCCTCAGGAAGATTTTCTTCAATTTGATTGCCATATGTTTGGAACGCGAGTCTAATAAACTTCCTTAAAGATTTAACTGTAAGCGAGCCTTTCACCGAATAGACGGGTTCAAAATCAGCGTTTTTTTGGTACGGCCCAATTTTTAATTCCTGGGCTGTAATTGCGCCACGATGACGATCCCATTTACCCGAAATCGTAATCGTATCTGATATGGAAATTTTCTTTTTTAAATATGGTTGATTGAAAAAAAACACTTTTACGAGATTTTTACCTACCAATAGATGGATAGTTAATCGAGAACGTTTCCGATTATAAAAGACAAGAGAAGGTTCGCTTTGAACCTTCCCTTCGACCGTTACTTTCTCATCGTGTTCAACTTCTTGCAAATCCCGCAAACGGTAATCGTCAAAACGATAAGGGAAATGTTCCAATAAATCAAGAATAGTAAAAATACCCATCACAGCTAATTGGCTCTCCGTTTCTTCACCAACGCCTTTAATATTTGATACTGAATTTTTCAGTTCATTATTCACGTTCATTTAAGGGCATCCCAAATATTTTAGCTTCTAATCTGCGACCAGTAGGTGTAGCCGCAAGACCACCTTGTGCAGTTTCCTTTAATGAAGTTGGCATACTCTGACCAATTTTGAACATGGCATCAATAACTTCATCACATGGTATTCGACTAGTAATCCCCGCTAATGCCATATCCGCTGCTACCATTGCATTTGCAGCACCCATCGCATTTCTTTTTACACATGGCACTTCTACTAGCCCCGCTACCGGATCACAGACGAGACCAAGCATATTTTTCAAAGTAATCGCCATTGCCTCTGCACATTGCGAAGGTGAACCTCCAGCCATTTCCACAATTGCTGCGGCTGCCATCCCTGCAGCAGAGCCGACTTCAGCTTGACATCCACCGGCCGCTCCGGAAATGGAAGCATTATTTGCTACGACAAAACCGAAAGCACCAGATGTAAACAAAAAGTGAACCATTTGCTCTCTTGTCGGATGAAGTTTATTTTTCACCGCAAACAATGTTCCCGGAACAACTCCAGCAGAACCAGCAGTAGGTGTAGCGCAAATAGTCCCCATTGCTGCATTTACTTCATTAGTAGCAACAGCTTTACTTACCGCATCTAATATCGTTTCACCAGATAAAAAATTTCCTTTTTCGATATATTTCTTCATTAATACTGCATCCCCACCTGTTAAACCAGAGTGAGAAGTAACGCCATTAAGTCCACGTTCTACAGCATCTTCCATCACTTTTAAACTTCTATCCATCTGATTAAAAATCTCTTCTTTTGATCTACCGGTTACTTCCATCTCTTGTTCAATCATTATGTCGGAGATTTTTTTATTCTGAGTTTCAGCTAACTCAACCAATTCTGCAACATTTCGAAACATGTAAAAACCTCCTTGCATTAAGTATTCGTAAGCGCTACCAAAATTTCACTTTTTATAAGTATTATCTACCATATACAATTAATCTACAACTCTCGCAACTTGTGTAATATTTGGCAGTTCTTGAATTTCCTTTAAAATATACTCATCAATATTATGGTCTACTTCAATGACCATTAAAGCCATCTGTCCAACATCCTTGCGTGATACTTCCATATGGCCAATGTTGATTTCATATTTTGATAAAATATTGGAAACAGCAGCTATCACTCCAAAACGATCGTTATGAACGACAAGAATCGCAGGATGATGTCCAGTTAATTTAAGATTAAAACCATTAAGTTCTGTTATTTCAATTTTGCCGCCACCAATAGATATCCCGACTAGTTCCATTTCTCCGTTTGAATCACCAATAACAATTTTCGCGGTATTTGGATGTTCAGGAATCGCAGTTTCAGCAATAAATTCAATTTCCATACCTTGTTCTTTCGCTAAATCAATTGAGTGAATAATTCGTTCATCAAAAGTGTCAAAATCTAATAAGCCGCCAATGATAGCAACGTCAGTTCCATGACCTTTATATGTTTCAGCAAATGATCCATAAAAATAAATTTTAGCCCAGTGTGGGACTCTCCCAAAAAGCGTACGTGCTACTCTACCAATTCTAGCAGCTCCGGCTGTATGTGAGCTTGATGGACCAATCATAACTGGACCAATAATATCAAACACACTTTTATATTTCATTAAAGTCACTCCCCTCGATGAAACGTTATATAGTATATGCTTATTTTTGAAAAAGGAAATAGAAGGGTTGCCCCTTCTATTTATTATATAGTCAAATGAACGTTTGGTAAATTTCTTTTTACCACCAGCATTATTCAATAGAAAAAATAAAAGAATAAAGTGGCTGTTCGCCATTATGAATTTCGACTTCGATGTCCTCATAATTTTGATTAATAAATGATACAACTTCTTCTACTTCGTTAGTTGAAACATCTGCACCATATATGAGAGTAACAATTTCATCATCTTCATCTAACATTTCAGAAAGAAGGGAAGTTGTTGCCGGCACTAAGTCTCTATTCGTCCCGACAATCTTACCATCAGCTATTCCCATATAGTCATCTTTAGAAATAGTGATTCCCTCGATTATCGTATCTCGAACAGCATACGTAATTTGACCGGTTTTCACATGTTGCAAGGCATCATTCATAAGGTTATTATTCTCATCTAATGTTTGAGATGGATTAAATGCCAATAAAGCTGCCATACCTTGTGGAACCGTTTTGGACGGAACGACAATAATTTCTTGTGATGCCACTTGTGCTGCTTGTTCTGCAGCCATAATAATATTTTTATTATTCGGCAGAATGATGATTTTCTTCGCGTTTACTTCATCAACCGCTTTTAAAATATCCTCTGTACTTGGGTTCATTGTTTGTCCGCCCTCAATAATTGCATTTGCGCCAATGCTTTTAAAGAGATTGCCAATTCCACTCCCCATAGAAACAGCAATAATTCCAAATTCTTGTTCTTCAACATGCTTTTGATCAGAAGATAAAGTATTATGCATCTCATCGATAATTGTACTATGTTGCTGTCGCATGTTTTCAATTTTCATATTAATCAATTGACCATATTGTTGTGCATAAGTTAATACTTCACCTGGTTGTTCTGAATGAATATGAACCTTTACAATTTCATCGTCAGAAATGACTAATAAAGAATCACCATAATGACTTAAATCATTTCTAAATGTATGTTCAGAAAACGGATGGGCAGCAAGCTTGTCTTCTGCAAACTTAACCATAAATTCTGTGCAATAGCCAAATTTTATATCTTCTGTATTCATAAAACTTTGGACGCTTTTATGATGTTCGGCATTAACCATATCATTCATTGATATAGATTGATTTGATGTATGTGATAATGTCTCACCTTTTAATTCAGCAAGAAAGCCTTCGTAGACAAATACAAGTCCTTGTCCTCCACTATCTACAACACCAACTTCTTTTAATACTGGTAGTAGATCCGGCGTACGTTTTAATGAATTTTTCGCTTCCTTAACTACTGCTTCCATTACATTGACTAGATCCGTTTCACTTTTTGCTACTTCAACACCTTTTTTTGCGGCGTCTTTAGCAACTGTTAAAATTGTCCCTTCAACAGGTTTCATTACCGCTTTATACGCAGTTTCTACCCCTGCTTCAAGTGCCAAAGCAAATTCTTTTGCCGAAATTTCTTTCTTATTTTCAATTGCTTTCCCTAGGCCGCGAAACAATTGAGAAAGAATAACTCCTGAATTTCCTCTAGCTCCCATCAACAATCCTTTTGAAAGCGCTGAAGCCACCATACCAATATGCTCTTGAACATTTTTTTGAACTTCTTTTGCCCCCGAAGTCATTGATAGGTTCATGTTAGTCCCAGTATCACCGTCTGGCACTGGAAAAACGTTAAGCGCATCAACAACATTTGCATTATTTGACAAATGATTGGCCCCCATGATCACCATCTCTGCGAAACGTTTTCCATCCAAGGATGTAATTGCCACGAATCTTTTCCTCCTTATTACGGGTTTGTCACCCTGACTCCTTGAACAAAAATGTTAATAGAGTCTGTTGATAAACCAACTGTCTTATCTAGTGTGTATTTTACTTTTGATTGTACGTTATGTGCAATTTCTGAAATTTTTGTTCCATAGCTAACTATTATATACATATCAATATGTACTTCATCATTTTCTTGACGTACAATGACACCGCGAGAGAAGTTTTCTTTACGCAAGATGTCAGTGATTCCATCTTTTATTTGGTTCTTTGATGCCATCCCTACTATTCCATAGCAATCAATAGCTGCGCCTCCTGCGATTGTTGCAACAACGTCATTTGAAATATCAATTTGACCAAAATTCGTTTTTATTTCAATGGACATTTGTCTTTCCCCCTTACCGGATAAGTAAATACAATCAAGCTATAGTCATTTTACTATAATATATAATTATAAAAAAGTACAATGATAAATGAGAGTTCAGCCGGCTCCGCTTTTATTTGCGTCAAGTATTTTTTCTTGAAAGTGGTGTGTTGAAGTATTGCATTATTATAGGTTGTATGATAAATTATTAAGGTATCTTTTTATGATGAATATTGAAGTGATGAAACATATGATATTTCTACTTCAGGGTAAGGAGGGAATTAATATGCCAAAAAAATGTGTTATTACTGGACGCAAAACTCGTTCCGGCAATTCTCGTTCTCACGCAATGAACGCTAACAAGCGTACATGGGGTGCAAATCTTCAAAAAGTTCGTATCCTTGTAGATGGTAAACCAAAGCGTGTATGGGTTTCTACAAGAGCTTTAAGATCAGGAAAAGTTGAACGTGTTTAATTTAATCTAAACAATACCTGATATAGCAAAAAAAAATGCCTTTTCGGCATTTTTTTTGTTTTAAGTGGAATATCTTAATCTATCCTTTTTTAAATGTTCCTAGCATTGCTCGGACAATACCACCTAAAAATCTAGGTAATTTAATTGTATAAAACTTCATAAATGTCCCTCCCCATCTATCTAACAACCGAATGGCACTTACAAATTACTAATCACCAATTTTTATACGAATCTAAAAATCAGTTTAAGTAATTACCCGACTACACGGGTTTACACTATAGTATTCAACACTAATAAAAATGAATCACCTGATCATTTATGATTACGTGATTTAATCATGACTTCTTATCATCATTAATATGCCTGAAGTAAAAGAAAAATGACCTGTTTCTTGAATAAGTTCATTACTAATACATAACGATGAACCCATGAAAGTTTGCTTATTCATAAGTGGATATTTAAAACCACGTAAAGTAATATCATTTACTATTTCGCTAAGAGGGACAAATGAAATATATTTTTTATCACTTCTATTTTCAATCATATACTCTCCGGGCAAATAGACGACTATGCTATTTTGTTTATCAATAATCTCTATATTGCATCCAATACATTCCGGACGAACTAATAGCATGGCGTTCGCAAAAAAGTGATCTGCCCTTCCCCCAGTTGCACCAAAAATCCTAATCTTTAATGGCTTTTGTTTTATAGCCCAGAGCAAGGCAAGTTCTAAATCCGTCTCATTTTTTTCAGGTTTAAACATTTTTATTTCATTTGTCACTTGATTTATTTCTTTCAATTGGTATTCCGTTACTGAATCAAAATCACCGAAAGCAATTGAAGGTATTATTTTCTGATTTAATAAATGAATAACTCCGTAATCTACCCCAACCCACTCGATGTCCGGAAAGTTAAATGAAGTTAATGAAGGAATTAGCTCTTCAGGTCCTCCTGCCATTATATGAATAGTTTTTTGCACTTTAGGAACTCCCTTCCTAGCTGTAAAATGAATAAAGTCAGCTAGTGATAGCTGACTCAAAATTTAACCTAATTGATCCTTTATTGCATTTATAGCTGCTGCTCGATCCTTTTGTTGAAAGATGGCTGACCCAGCAACAAGTACGTTTGCACCTGCATCGTAACAAAGTTTGGCAGTTTCGCTATTAACCCCGCCATCAACTTCAATTTCTATCGTTAAGCCTTTTTTATTTACCATTTCCTTCACCTGCTCAATCTTAGGTATGACAGAGTGAATAAAGTTTTGCCCACCAAAACCAGGGTTAACTGTCATCAGTAACACCATTTCAATGTCTTCTATAACGTGTTGAATGGTCTCTACTGGTGTTGCCGGGTTTATAACTACGCCTGCTTTAACACCAAACGAATGTATTAACTGGATTGTACGGTGCAAATGTTTAGATGCTTCGACATGAACCGTGATAATATCCGCGCCTGCTTTTGCAAATGCTTCAATATATTGGTCTGGATTTTCAATCATCAAATGCACGTCTAAAGGCAATTTTGTAATGGGGCGAATCGCTTCAACAACTAATGGACCCATTGTTATATTTGGAACAAAATGACCATCCATCACATCGATATGGATGTAATCAGCTCCTCCCCTTTCAACATCTTGTATTTCTTCGGCCAATTTTGAAAAATTTGCAGCTAAAATGGATGGTGCTATTTTTGCCATAATTTAATACCTCGGCTTTCTCTCTCTAATTTCCTGCAAAAACTGTAAATAATGTTGATATCGATAATCTGCAATTTCATTATTTTCAAGTGCATTTTTAATCGCACATTTTGGTTCGTTTACGTGTAGACACCCTCTAAATTTGCATTCACCGCTTCTTTGAGCCATTTCAGGAAAACAATTCGATAGATTTTCTGCATCTAATTCATCAAACTCTAATGCACTAAATCCTGGTGTATCAGCAACTAGACCGGATTCAATTTCAATTAATTCTACATGCCTTGTTGTATGTTTTCCCCGGCCAAGATGGGAGGAAATATGGCTTGTTTTTAACGCTAACTCGGGATTAATCGCGTTGAGTAATGATGATTTTCCGACGCCGGATTGTCCTGCAAACACGCTTATTTTTCCATCCAAATAGGGAATCAGCTCATTAATCCCCTCTTTTGTTTTCGAAGATGAAAGAATAATTTGATAGCCTATTTTTTCATAATCGTTTACAAAATTCATCAAAAGTGTTTTTTCCTCATTTGTTAAAAGATCTAATTTCGTCAAACAAATAATTGGAGTAATGTCATTCGATTCAATTATTACTAAAAAACGATCTAATAAAGTTGAACTAAAATCTGGTTCTTTTGCAGAAAATATGAGTATAGCTTGGTCTACATTCGCAATTGGAGGACGTATTAGTTCATTTTTTCTTCTTTTAACCTCCATTATATAGCCCTCTCGATTATTTTCTGCCTGATAAACAACCGCATCCCCTACTAGGGGAGTAATTTTATTTTTCCGAAAAACTCCTCTACCTCTGCATTGGATCATTTGATTATGATCTAATACATAGTAAAAACCACTTAATGCCTTAATAATTTTCCCTTCAGGCATAGCTTCGACTCCTTTAATACTATTCTTTCGGATATGAAACAGTATCCTCGAGTATAACTTTATTATCGCGCATGACTTTATATCTCGCTTTTTTTCCTTCTTCAATAGTAAATTCGAGATTTCTTTTCACGGTTTCGGTAATTGTAAACGAATCAATCGGTTCGTTTATATTGTGATTCATATCTTCAATAAAAATTTGAATATGTTGTGGCTTCGGTTCCTTTTCGTTGTCCCCGTCTCCATCTTCATCTTCATCTGATAATGACTCATATGGAATCTCGATTTCTTTTTCTACTGTTTTCGGTGGCTGTTCTTTAGGACCTTTAGAAATAACAACCTTCACTTTATCCCCTTTCACTAGCTCGGTTCCGGGTTCAGGTGATTGTGAAATGACTAGTCCTTCTTTAACAGTATCCGAATATTCCTCTTTGGACATATCAATCACTAATCCAGTATATTCCTCGTAATCTCTTAAACCCTTTTCATTATACTCTGTTAAGTCTTTTACTTTAATTTTTTCAGGCCCTTTGCTCACTGTAAACGTAAGAATTGTATTACTCGGAATAATTTCTCCGTTTGACGGTGGATCTTGATTGATTATTGTGCCAGCAGGACTATCATCATATACATCATTCCTAATAATATCCTGAAACGTAAATCCTTGTTCCTTTAGCATATCCATTACATCTTCATATTGTCGACCAGTATAATCGGACATGGTAATTTTTTCTTTACCATTACTAATATAAAGATCTATCTCTGTTCCCTCTTTAACTGCCTTTCCAGCTTTAGGATTCGTTTTTATAACTTTCCCTTCGGCAACATTTTCACTCGGGGTTTCATATTTTTTGCCGATTTTTAATTTCGCTTCCATGATTTTTTGTATCGCATCATTAACATTTTCATCTGCAACATCGGGAACTTTAACCTCTTTTGGCCCCATAATAGTAGGTAAAAGAATAATACTTAATGCAGCCAGTAAAACAATTAAAAATGTAATAATGCCAACAACCCATGGCCATTTTTTTCTTTTCTTTTTTTGCTTTTTATTCTTCTTTATACCGCTTTTCGCATCATTACCAGTTTGCTCGTCTGAAAGTTCACTTTTAGTATGAATCATTGTTTGATCTTGATTTTCATTATTTGCTATCGGTTGGATATTTGCAATAATTGGAATTGCTTTTGTTGCTTCATGATCCTCAGGTATGACAAACTTTGGTTCATTGATTCGATTTGAGTCCAATGCAGTACGAATACTTTCACCCATTTCATCTACGGTTTCAAATCGTTGAAAAGGGTCTTTTGAGGTTGCTTTTAATACAATATTTTCAACACTTTGTGGTATATTGGGATTCCATCTTTTTAAAGACGGAGTTTCTGTTTGCAAATGTTTAAGTGCAATTGATACTGCTGATTCACCAGAAAAAGGAAGTCTGCCTGTTAACAGCTCGAACATAACAATTCCTAATGAATAAATATCTGATTTTCTCGTTGCCATACCGCCGCGCGCTTGCTCAGGCGATAGGTAATGAACTGAACCAAGGACTGAGTTTGTCTGAGTAATAGAAGTTGCACTTAATGCCATTGCTATTCCAAAATCCGTTATTTTTACGATGCCATCGTGATCTATTAGAATATTTTGCGGTTTAATATCTCGATGAATAATTTGATGTTCATGCGCGTGTGATATTGCTGAAACTAATTGCTGCATAATATCAAGCGTTTTTTCTACTGATATCGGGTGATATTGTTGTATGTACTGCTTTAATGTCATGCCATCAACATATTCCATTACTATATAGTAAATATCGTCCTCTTCACCTACATCATAAATGTTTACGATATTCGGATGATTTAAGCTAGTTGCTGATTGTGCTTCCCGTTGAAAGCGATGTATAAATTCTTGTTCATTTGCAAAATCTAACCTTAATATTTTTATGGCAACATCCCGATCTAGAATAATGTCTCTGGCTAAATATACATTAGCCATACCGCCCCCGCCGATCATGCTGATAATTTTATAGCGGTCACTTATTCTTTTACCAATTAGCATTCATTACACCCGCTTTCAACATCAGTTGCAACTTTAATAAGGATAAGTGTAATGTTATCTTCACCGCCATTTTCATTGGCTAAATCAATTAATGTTTGTGCTTTCTCTTCAATCGTATTCCCATTCTCCAAAATTTCCTTTATTTGCAATTCGGTCATTTTGTCTGAAAGACCATCTGAGCAAAGAAGCAAATAATCTTCTTCTTCAATGAGGATCGTTTTAATATCAGCTTCAATTTTCTCTTCAGTACCTAAGGCTTTTAGGACTAAATTCTTTCTAGGATGATGTTCAGCATCTTCTTTTGTGATAATTCCCGTTTTAACTAATTCATTAACTAGTGAATGATCCTCAGTTATTTGTTTAAAACCATTTTCGTTGAATATATAACAACGACTGTCTCCAATATTTACAATTGTAGCAAAGTCATTTGTACAAATTGCAGCTACTAGTGTGGTCCCCATTCCTTCACATTCTGTATTTTCTCTTGAGTGATTTAATATTTCTTTATTAATTTTGTCCACTCTTTCAGAAAACCATTTTTCAGCAGATTCAGCCGTATCGATTTCCGAGGACTTTTCCCATTCATTATAAAAAAAGTCAACTGTCATTTTACTTGCTACATCACCGGCATTATGACCGCCCATCCCATCCGCTACAATAGCAAGGCGATCACCTGTTGAATTAACAAAAAATCCCCCATTGTCTTCATTACGTTGACGAATTTTCCCCTTGTCTGTTCGAAAAACAGCCCTCATATAGAGATCACCTCGTTTCTTTATAAAGAACCTATAAATGGTCCCTTTCTTCCTGTAAGAATGATTAATCTATTTCAAAAAGGATTACTTCGTTACTTTTACGACTTTATTCATCAATTTTCCTGCTTTTTATTTCTTAAATATAGCTCTAATTTACCGCTATTGAATTATGTCTATTTGTTTTACGTTTCCTTTTTTAAAGCATGCGATAAAAAATCCATCTCCTCCAAAATCTTGAGGAAATATTTGCACTTTATTCTCTTCTACAAATGGTGTAATTGCTTCCGGTAACTGCAATGGATATGCCTCAAATTCCGTTGATGTGAGCAAGAACTGATTGACGGTACCTTCGTTTTCAATCTTATCGACAGTACAAGTACTATAAATGAGTAATCCCCCAGGTTTTACTAATTGTGCAGCCTGCTGGAGTATTGCCTGTTGTATGGATTGTAAAGAAGTAATATCTTCTAATGATTTACTATATTTAATATCAGGTTTTTTCCGTAAAACACCTAATCCGGAGCAGGGTGCATCTACTAATACACGGTCAAAACTGTTTTTTTGAAAATGTTCGGTCACTTTACGACTATCTAATACTTCTGTTTCTACATTATTTAATCCTAGTCTTTTAGCATTATCATCAATAAGCTTTATTTTATGTTGATGTAAATCTAGAGCAATCACTTTTCCAGTTCCATTTAACTTTTCGGCTATATGTGTGGTTTTTCCACCCGGAGCTGCACAACAATCTAAAATGAATTGATCATTTTTAATATTCATCGCATTAGCTACTAACATAGAGCTTTCATCCTGTACGGTAATTAATCCTTCTGAAAAAGCTTTAGAGTGTGCTAGATTTCCTTTTAACGATCGAATACCTTCTGGGGTGATGGGACTCGGCATGATTTCAAATCCCTCTTTTTCCAACTTATCAATGACTTCTTCTCTAGTCGTTACCGTTGTATTTACACGAGCAGTTTGTATTGGTGCATTTAGATTTTCCTCACACATTTCCTTTGTTTTCTCTATACCAAACTGTTCAGACCATCTCCGAACCATCCATTCGGGGTGACTCGTTTCAATTGCAATCCTTTCAATTGGATCTTTAATTTCTGAAAGTGATGGGACACCATTTCTTTGGACTGCTCGCAAAACCCCATTAACCATTCCGGATATTCCACGATGACCTCTTTTTTTAGCGATTTCAACTGCCTCATAAATAATCGCTCGATCCGGTATTTTATCTAAATAAACCATTTGATATAAAGATAGCCTTAATAATATTTGAACCCATTTTTCTATCTTGTTATTTATAAATGGTTGTAAATAATAATCTAAGGTGAATTTCCTTTGTAATGTACCATATGTAATCTCAGTTAATAACCCTATGTCTGGCCCTGTAATATGATTTCTTTCGATCACGTGGTTTAGAAGTAAATTACTGTATGCTTGATTTTTCTCGACTGCCTCAAGTATTTCGAGTGCTGATTCCCGAACATTATGTTTTTTATTTCCCATATGATTCTCCTAATACAGTGCCGATTGATAGATGTGAACCCGCCCCATTTAAAAATTGTGCTGCAGTCATTTTTTTCTTACCTGATGGTTGCAATTCTTTGATTTTTATTCCCGTTAAGTTTCCAGTGGCAACGATGAAACCATCTTTCATTAACTGAATAATCGTTCCCGGTGATTTTTGTTCTGTTAATGCAATCGTTTCACTTTCCCATACCTTCATAACACTACCCTCAAGTGTTGTATAGGCTACAGGCCACGGATTTAACCCGCGAATATGATTGTATATTTCTTCACCGGATTTTGTCCAATCGATCTTTTCCTGTTCTCTTTTTATATTTGATGCAAAAGTAGCTAGTTCATTATTTTGAGAAATTGGTTTAATTTCGTCGTTAAATAGTCTAGGGATTGTTTCAGATAATAGTTCTGCTCCCGCTACACTTAATTTATTAAAAAGTGTTCCTACATTATCAGTTTCAGAAATTTGCACTTCTACTTGACTAATAATATCACCCGCATCAAGTTTTTCTACCATATACATAATGGTTATTCCGGTTTTCTTTTTTCCTTGAATAATTGCATAATGAACAGGAGCTCCCCCTCTAAGTTCTGGGAGAAGTGACGCATGAACATTAATACAGCCGAATTTTGGAGCATCCAGTAGTTCTTTTGGTAAGATTTGTCCGAATGCTGCAGTAACGATTAAATCCGGTTTCATTTCGATGATATTTTGTAACTCTATAGAATTACGGATTTTCTCCGGTTGCAAAACAGGAATTTGGTATTTTTCTGCTTCCACTTTAACTGGAGGTGGAGTTAAAACTCTTTTCCTTCCTACTGGGCGATCGGGTTGTGTAACTACAGCTATCACATCATACCCATCATTTATTAATCTTTTTAAAACAGGAACCGAAAAATCCGGAGTTCCCATAAAGACGACTTTTTTCATTCTTCCTCATACCCTTCCAATTCTTCTTCATCAATATATTTCAATACTTTTGTCGTAAATAATACGCCATGAAGATGGTCAATCTCATGTTGAATTGCGCGGGCTAGATAATCTTCTGCTTCTATATAAAAAGTACGTCCTTTTACATCTTGGGCTTTGACTTTGACATAGAATGGACGTGAAACAGTACCATATAATCCAGGAAAGCTTAAACATCCTTCAACATCTGTTTGTTCACCGCTTTTTTCAACTATGATTGGATTTATTAAATTAAGTCTGCCGGTATCATCACCAATATCAACGACGGCGACTTGTTGATCAATACCAATTTGCGGAGCTGCTAAACCAACTCCATCAGCAGACAGCATCGTTTCATACATGTCATTAAGTAGTACTTTTAATTGTTTATCAAATTGTGTAACCGGCTTACATTCTTTTTCTAATATATCAGCCGGGTGTTTTACGATTGTAAGAATTGCCAAGATCTTTCCTCTTTTCTATTTTTCTATGGGGCTTACTTGTCGCCTTCGCTTTGCTTTTTGTCCAGCTGTGGCTCCTAGCCTCCGCTTTTCTTTACATCATTATATAAGGATTGACATCTATGCTTATTGTTAGTCCGTCAGATGTGATTTGTTGCTGGTAATGTTCTAGCAAATAGCGGAGATGTTTGTTTAAATCCGGTTCTCGTTTGTATTTTAGCAAACATTGATAGCGATATCTATTATTAATCCTAGGAATAGGAGAAGTGGTAGGTCCAAGAATGATCGTATCATTTGATAATTTAGCTTGTAAGTGTTTCGTTATTTTTTCTGTAACAGATACTACTTTCATTAAATCCTCATGAATGACTGTTATTAATGTGATAAAGTAAAAAGGCGGATAGGAACCTAGTTTTCTCATCATCATTTCTCTTTGGTAAAATTGATCATAATCTTGAGCTCCCGCCAATTCGATACTATAATGTTCTGGTGTATATGTTTGAATGACTACTTCTCCCACCAATTGGTGTCTCCCCGCTCTTCCACTTACTTGTGTTAATAACTGAAATGTTTTCTCAGAAGCACGAAAATCAGGTAGGTGGAGCATTGTATCAGCACTTAATACCCCTACAAGAGTGATATTTGGAAAATCCAAACCTTTCGCAATCATTTGCGTTCCTAATAAAATGTCAGCTTTACCATCTTGAAAATGTCGAAGTAACTTTTCGTGCGAGCCTTTTCTACTAGTAGTATCAACATCCATCCGAATCACTCTTGCTTCCGGAAGCAGTTTACTTAGTTCCTCCTCAACTTTCTGTGTCCCTGTTCCAAAATATCTAATATGTTCACTTAAACATTCGGGGCATTGATCCGGAACCACTGATTCATATCCACAATAATGGCATTTCATTTGATTGGAAAAACGATGATAAGTTAGAGAAATATCGCAATGTGGACATTGAAGAACATACCCGCAGTCACGGCACATAACAAACGAAGAATGTCCTCGGCGATTTAAAAAAAGGACAGTCTGTTGTTTCTTATTTATTCGATCCTGAAGTTTTTCAAAAAGTTCCCGCGAGAACATAGATCGATTTCCTTCCCGTAATTCTTCCCTCATATCAACAATGGAAACGGAAGGCAGTTCTTGATTATTCATTCTTTTTTTCATAGAAAGCAGTGTATAAACCCCTTTTTGTGATCGTGCAAAAGACTCGAGCGATGGCGTTGCACTACCCAAAATGACTGGACATCGATGTAATTTCCCCCGATAAATCGCGACATCTCGTGCATGGTATCGCGGGTTTTCCTCTTGTTTATAACTATTTTCATGTTCTTCATCAATAATAATAATCCCTATACTTTCAAATGGAGCAAATATTGCTGATCTTGCACCCACGACTACTTTAGCTTCTTTTCTTTGAATTTTTCTCCATTCATCATATTTTTCTCCGATAGATAGTCCACTATGAAGGACTGCTACATCATTTCCGAAGCGACTTTTAAATCGTTCAACCATTTGGGGAGTTAACGCAATTTCTGGAACTAAAACAATGGCTTCCATTCCCTTGTTGATTACTTTTTGAATGGATTGTAAGTAAATTTCTGTTTTTCCACTTCCTGTAACCCCGTTTAACAGAAACGTCTCATGATAGTCTTCCTCAATCGATTTGATGATTGGATTGATTACTTGTTGTTGTTCCATTGTTAATTGAAAAGGTGTAGTTTTTTGAAATTGTCGATGTTCATAGGGATCGCGATATTCTTCTTTAATTTCTTCCTTTAGATACCCTTTATTTATTAATGATTTAATCGTCGTTGAGGTTGAATTTGTATCCTCTAATACCTTTTTAACTGGGATAGGTTTGGTCGAATTTAGAAGATATTCAAGAACTACTTTTTGTTTTAAAGCATTAGAAGGTAAATTCTTTATCACAGTAAGTAGTTCATCTTTCGACAATACACTTGTAATCATTCGGACAGTTTTTTTATTCGCTTTATTTTTTACGATATATTTTATTTCAACAGTTCCATTTTTAATATGTTCTTGTAACAAAGGTAAACTGTTGTTTTTCGAAGCAATATCCCAACGCAGCTCATCCTTTTTCCCAAAAAGTTCATCTAAAAATGGATTCATTCCCCTATCTAATCGATGAAAAACTTTTTCGTATTTTGCCTTCATTGCTGCGGGAAGCATAGCTTGATAGGCAGATATTTTCAAACATAAAACTTCTTCAGAAAGCCATTGTCCGAGATTTAGTAACTCTTCATTTAATACGGGTGTAATATCCAAGGGTTCATTAATGTTTCTTAGTTTTTTTACATCACTTTGATCTTTTTTTTCAATCACAAAGCCTTGAATCATTCGAGGACCAAATGGAACAGATACCCTCATTCCCGGTTGGATAAAATTTGTCCATTTTTCCGGAACTAGATAATCAAATAATTTATCAGTATTCATTGTAGGAACATCTACAATTACACTAACTATTTGCATTACTCTTTCCCTCTTTTTAGTTCGCGTGAAATTTCATGAAGAATTTCTTTCGCTGTTTCATTTTTACTTAATAGCGGTAATTCCTTTTTCGTTTGATCCTTTTTATAAATCGTAACAATATTTGTGTCACCGCCAAACCCTGCACCTTGTTTACTAACATCATTGGCGACAATAATATCCGCATTTTTTCTTTCTAACTTACTCCAAGCATTCTCGTCAACATTTTCGGTTTCGGCAGCAAATCCAACTAAAAATGGCTTGTCCTTTTTATGACCTAATTCATTTAATATGTCCTTCGTTCTCTCTAATTCAAAAACAAGATTTCCATCTTTTTTCTTCATTTTTTGTTCGAAAACATGTTTTGGTTTGTAATCGGCCACTGCAGCACTTTTAATGACTATATCGGCTTCCTTATAATGGCTCATAATTGCTTCATACATGTCTTCAGCACTTGTAATTTGAATATGGTTAACCCCGTTTGGGACATCTAGCCCTTCAACTCCAGTAACTAACATGACTTTAGCGCCTAATTTTACAGCTTCTTCTGCAAGAGCAAACCCCATTTTCCCAGATGAACGGTTAGTAAAATATCGGACAGGATCAATTTTTTCTTTAGTTGGACCTGCAGTTACTAATATCGTTTTTCCTGCTAATTCAGTAGATGGTACATTGAAGTTTTCCGAGATTAGGGATACTATTTTTTCCGGTTCTTCTAGCCTTCCTTTACCTACGTAACCACACGCAAGATGACCTTCGCTTGGTTCAATGAACTTATATCCAAAGTCTGATAATGTTTGTATATTTCGTTTTACAGCTGGGTGATCATACATATGTACATTCATTGCCGGAGCAATCCAAACAGGTGATGTCGTTGCTAGTAAAGTTGTAGAAATCATATCATCAGCAATGCCGTTTGCTAATTTCCCAATCATATTTGCTGTTGCTGGTGCAACTAACACGAGGTCTGCCCAATCTGCTAAATCGATATGTGCAATGACAGCTGAATTTTTCTCATCAAATGTATCAGTATATACATCATTACGGGATAATACTTGAAATGTAAGGGGTGTCACGAATTCACAAGCAGATGCACTCATAATAATTTTCACATTTGCTCCTGTCTGAGTTAATTTACTTGTTAATGCCGCTGCCTTATATACCGCAATTCCACCTGTGACACATAATAAAATATTTTTTCCAATCATGAAAAATCCCCCATTTTATGAGTGAGTTAATGTTTTATAATTATTATGAATGATTTTGAACTAGGTTAAAAGAAAAAACAACCCAAACATCATAGGTTGTTTTTCCTTTTTCATACTAGATCTTTATTATCTGTTTTTACAACTAGTGTTTTTGCATATATTTCTTCTAATGCCTTGCCAACGTACTTTTGTGATTCAAAATGTTCTAACGTTTCCTTACCATCTTCTTGAAGGTGACGTGCACGCTTTGCCGCTACCGACACAAGAGAATATTTCGAATCAATTATTTTTAACAATTTATCAATAGATGGATATAACATTCTATTCAACCTCCAGCATTTTTATATATCTTGGAGCAACTCGTTCTGTGCGACAGTGCTCCGCTTGAACAATTGCGTTAATACGATCACATGCAGCCTCAACTTGATCATTTTCAACAACATAATCATATAACCGCATAAGCTCGATTTCTTTCCTTGCTTCTATCATGCGATTATTAATTAAATCATCGGATTCAGTTCCTCTTGTTGTAATACGCGTTTGTAGCTCCGAAAGACTCGGTGGGGCAAGAAAAATAAAAAGTCCGTCAGGGAATTTCTCTCTTACTTGTTTTGCACCTTGAACCTCAATTTCTAAAAATACGTCTTTACCGGAATCCAATGTTTCCCTTACATAATCAACTGGGGTACCGTAATAATTGCCAACATACTCTGCATACTCCAATAGTTTATCTTGTTTAATTAGTGCTTCAAACTCTTCCCTAGACTTAAAAAAATAATCAACCCCATCGACTTCACCTTCTCGAGCTTTTCGTGTCGTCATTGAGATAGAATATTCAAACTTAGTCCCGCCTTGCGAAAAAATCGCCTTCCTTACGGTTCCTTTCCCAACTCCAGATGGACCAGAAAGAACAATTAATAACCCTTTTTCCTTCATTCAAAAATCCTACCCTTCTTCACCATTATCGTCCTTGCTACCTAGACGATGCGCAACTGTCTCAGGCTGGACAGCAGATAAAATAACATGATCATTGTCCATTATAATAACAGCCCTTGTACGCCTTCCATAAGTTGCATCAATTAAGCTTCCACGATCCCTTGCATCCTGAACTAGTCGCTTAATTGGAGCAGATTCCGGACTTACAATTGAAATAATCCGATTTGCAGAAACAATATTTCCAAATCCGATGTTTATTAGCTTTATAGACATCATTATCCCCCAAACAACTAATAGTCTATTTTACACCTTAAATCATGTTAGTAACCATGATTATTCAATATTTTGTACTTGCTCCCTTATTTTTTCCAGTGTTGTTTTCAATTCAACAACATAAGAAGAAATTTTTGAATGATTTGCTTTTGAACCAATTGTATTAACTTCGCGGTTCATTTCTTGAATCATGAAGTCAAGTTTTCTTCCAATTGGTTCATGAAGTAATATTGTATTTTCAAATTGCGACACATGACTTTCTAGCCTTGTAATTTCTTCATTTATATCTGCTTTTTCTGCAAATATACCTATTTCGGTTATTAACCTTCCCTCATCAATTACACCATCGGAAAGATCGTTCATGCGTTTTTGTAGTTTTGTTTGATATTGTTCAACAACTAACGGTGCTAGTTCCTTAATATACAATATACGCTGATTAAAATGTTTTATTTGATAAGATAAATCCTGAAAAAGTTCTTTCCCTTCAACTTCCCTCATTGCTTTTAGGTTTTGAACTGCTTCCCCAACAGCATCAAGGACCAGTTGATATATTTCTTCATTCTCATCTTCTTTTTCAACGATTTCCAGAAAATCTCCATTTAATACATCCCGCAATTGAATGTTATCGGGGAAATTATATTTCTGTTTTAAAGTGTTTATAAACTGATAATAATCATCAAGTAGATTCCAGTCAATATGTAAACTTTTATGTGAAAGTCCATCACCATCTATCGTAACAAACACTTCTATCCGTCCACGGTTAATGAATTTATTGATTACTTTTTTAATTTTATCATCAATTTTCATTAATTGTCTTGGCATCCGGATATTTATTTCACTAAAACGGTGATTAACAGATTTAATTTCGACAAATACTCCAAATCTCTCAGAATCTTTTTTGCTACTACCATAGCCAGTCATGCTAAACATCGATATTCTCACATCCCTTATACTACTGGTATTTATCATAATATAGAATATAATAAATGAAAATTAATGGACAAATATGTATATAGTATAGCGGATTTCAAACAAATAGAAAGGTAATAGAGAAATTCCCTATTACCTTTGGCATTATATCATATTTTACTCTTTTTTTCTTACAAAAAGTGAACCTGCTAGTAAAAAAGTTGGAACCGAGCTTAATCCAATGATTAATAACCAATCTTTCGGTTTAATCGGAAGAGTGTGGAAAATTTGTTGCAATGATGGTACGTATATTACGACTAACATGAGTACGATGGAAGAAATAACCGCCCAAACTAAGTACATATTGCCAAATGGATTGCGAGAAAATACTGATTTTTCACTTCTACAATCAAAGACATGGATAAGTTGTGTCAATACTAAAGTAGCAAATGCAATGGTTTGTGCATATTCAAGCTGATCTGGATTTTTTCGATAGATCGTTAAAAAGGCAAGCAAAGTGACGAAGCCTATTAGGAAACCTCGGGATATAACTTTCCAGCCAAGTTTTCTTGCAAATATCCCCTCTTTAGGATGACGTGGTTTACGTTTCATCACATCATCTTCAGGTTTGTCTAATCCAAGTGCCATAGCTGGCAACCCATCCGTGACAAGATTAACCCATAAAATTTGAATTGGTACGAGTGGCAATGGGAGCGACATGAGCATTGCAAATAACATAACCAAAATTTCACCAACATTGGATGCTAATAAATAACGGACAAATTTTCGAATGTTTTCGTAGATATTTCTTCCTTCTTTAATGGCCGCTTTGATCGTGGCGAAATTATCATCTAATAATATTAATGATGAGGCTTCTTTCGCAACATCTGTTCCCGTAATTCCCATTGAAATACCAATATCAGCAGATTTAATTGCCGGTGCATCATTAACACCATCACCTGTCATTGCAACGATATGACCTTGATTTTGAAAAGCTTTAACAATTTTCAATTTATGCTCTGGAGAAACCCTTGCAAAAACGGATACTTGTTCTACAATATTTTCTAATTCATCAACGGACATATCATTTAAAGATGCACCCTCGATTACTTTCGATTTTCCTTTTAAAATACCTAGCTGTTTCGCTATTGCTTTAGCTGTAATGACATGATCTCCTGTGATCATTACTGTCTTAATACCGGCCTCATGACATTCTTTAATTGCTTGTTTAACTTCCGGTCGCGGTGGATCGATCATCCCTTGGACCCCTACAAAAGTTAACCCCTTTTCTGCTTCAGATTCATGCATAATGTTGGTGTACTCTTGTATTGGCTTAAATGCAACTGCAATTGTTCTTAATGCCATTGAAGCTAAGTTTTCAATAGAAGATTGTATTCCTCTTTGTAATTCCGTTGATAACAATTGCATTTTCCCATCCCACAAAACTGATTCACTTAATCCAATTAAGACATCCGGGGCACCTTTAGTAATAACAAACCTTCTGCCATTTTTATCTTTCACGACAACACTCATCATTTTTCTCGTTGAATCGAACGGAAACTCCTTCTCTATTGTAAATTGTTTAAGGATTGAGTCCCTTGTCATTCCTGCCTTCATAGCGGAAACAAGCAACGCTCCCTCAGTAGGGTCCCCATCAATTATAAATTCTTCATCTTTCATTTGGATTTCAGCATGGTTACAAAGTAAACCGAAAGTTAATAGTTGGTATAGACTTTTTTCTTTATGCGGAACAATTTCTTCTTTTTCCTTATAAAAAATCCCTTCAGGTTGATAGCCTGTACCCGATACAGTCCAAGTATTTCCACCGCTCCACAAATGGGTAACTGTCATCTTATTTTGGGTCATCGTACCTGTCTTATCGGAACAGATGACCGATGCACATCCTAATGTTTCAACCGCTGGAAGTTTTCGGACGATTGCATTGTTTCGAATCATTCGTTGTACCCCAAGTGATAAGGCAACTGTAACAATTGCCGGAAGACCTTCAGGGATCGCCGCTACTGCTAAGGAAACACCTGCTAAAAACATCGTATACATATCATGTCCATGAACAACACCTGCAATAACAACAAGCAATGTGAGCAAAAGCGCTACAGTTATTAGTATTTTTCCAAGTTGCTCTAACCTTCGTTGCAGCGGAGTCATCATTGTTTCGGCATTTTGAATCATATCTGCAATTTTCCCCATCGCGGTATTCATACCAATTCCTGTGACGATTCCAACTCCATTGCCTCTTGTTACCATCGTCCCCATAAACGCCGTATTAGTTAAGTCTCCTAAACTGGCATTTTTCTCTGCGATTGGATTGATTGTTTTTACAGCTGGCACTGATTCACCCGTTAGTGCAGACTCTTCAATTTCTAGATTAGCTGTATGAACTAATCGGACATCCGCTCCTATTCGGTCCCCGCTAGAAAATTTCAGAATATCTCCAACGACTACTTCTTTTGATGGAATTTTTCCCCACTCACCATTACGCAATACGACCACTTGTGGCGCGGATAACTCTCTTAGTGCATTTAATGATTTTTCCGCTTTTCTTTCTTGAAAGAAACCTAAACAGCCATTAATCAACACAATCAAAATGATGGCAATTGCATCGATATACTCCCCTAACAAGCCAGAAATCAATGTTGCTGCTAAGAGGACTAACACCATAAAATCTTTAAATTGACTAATAAAAAGCATGAGTGCAGATTGCTTTTCCCCTTCTTGCAACTCGTTCCACCCAAACTGTTTTCGCTTTTTTTCAACGTCACTATCTGATAATCCTTGATCGATGTTCGTATTTAGCACTTTTTCAACATCTTTTTCCTTCATTTCATGGAACGTCATTCACAATACACTCTCCCCTTACCAAAACCGTAGTTGTCCACCTAATATCAAGTTATTCAGCCCTGTCCCAAAAAATGATATAATGATTAGAAATATTGTTGTAAGGGAATGTGAATTATGTCTTTTGACGGCTTATTAACAAGGGCAATGACAAATGAACTTGCCGATATACTTATTGGTGGAAGAATTAATAAAATCCATCAGCCATACCAAAATGAAATGATTATCGTTATTCGTGCAAACGGAAAAAACCATAAACTAATCATCTCTGCACACCCTAGCTATGCGAGGATTCAATTAACGAACGAACAACATGAAAATCCCCAGGAACCCTCCATGTTTTGTATGCTTTTACGAAAACATCTTGAAGGTTATTTTATCGAAAATATTTATCAGGCAGGTCTTGATCGCGTGATGATCATTGAAATTAAAGGGCGTAATGAAATTGGCGACATCTCTTATAAACAGTTATTCGTAGAAATCATGGGGCGCCATAGTAATATCGTCTTGGTAGATAAAGAAAAAAACATGATAATAGATAGCATTAAACATGTTCCATCATTCATTAATAGTTACCGTACTATTCTTCCAGGGCAAGAATATGTTTTCCCGCCAAAACAGGATAAAACAAACCCTCTTCATTTGACAGAGGACGAGATCGTACGAAAACTTGATTTTAATAGCGGCAAAATGGATAAGCAATTAGTTGAAAATTTTTCGGGACTTTCACCACTTCTAGCGAAAGAAATTGTCCATCGTGCGGGATTAGCCAATCGGACGACTATTCCAAAAGCTATGATGGACATTATGCAAGATATATCTACGTACAATAATTGTCCAACAATTATTCAAACAGCTAACAAAGAGGCATTCTACTTCATCCCGATTACTTTTTTAAACGGGGAAACGAAATCGTTTAGCACGATTAGTGAAATGCTGGATCGATTTTACTTTGGTAAAGCAGAAAGGGATCGTGTCAAACAACAGGGACATGATTTAGAAAGATTTATTAAAAATGAAAGAGAAAAAAATGAAACAAAAATAGTAAAATTAAAAGCAACATTAACGGAGGCACAAGAGTCCGATCGTTTTCAATTATATGGTGAATTATTAACTGCAAATCTTCATTTAGTCAAAAGAGGAATGTCTGAAATAGAGGTAATAAATTACTACGATGAAAATGCTTCTATAGTTAAAATAATTTTGGACCCTAGAAAAACTCCGTCGGGAAATGCACAAAGTTATTTTTCAAAATACCAAAAGGCAAAAACTGCCCTAGTTATCGTACAAGAACAAATCGAAAAAGCTCAGGAGGAACTGAAATATTTCGATAACTTATTACAACAAATGGAATCTGCATCACCAAAGGATATTGAAGAAATTCGAATGGAACTTGCAGAAGAAGGATATATCCGCCTAAAACAAAAACGCGGAACGAAGGCAAAGGTGCAAAAAATAACACTTGAGACCTATACGGCTTCAGATGGAACGGAAATTTTAGTTGGGAAAAATAATAAACAAAACGATTACCTAACAAATAAAGTAGCTGCAAAAGATGAAATTTGGTTACATACAAAAGATATTCCAGGATCACATGTAGTCATTCGCAGTAAAAATCCAAGCGCTGAAACGATTGTAGAAGCTGCAAATCTTGCTGCCTATTATAGTAAAGCAAAAGAGTCCTCTTCCGTTCCGGTTGACTATACAAAAGTGAGATTTGTGAAAAAACCAAATGGTGCAAAACCTGGTTTTGTCATTTACGAACAACAGCAAACAGTATATGTAACACCTGATGCGGATAAAGTATTAGAAATGAAAAAATAATTATGGTTAAATATTTACTCATTATTTCATGTGTACCATTTTTAAAACATTATTAAAAGATGATCTCTAAATTGAATAGAGATCATCTTTATTTTCATTCATCGCTATTTTGTTAAACCGTGTTAGTTATTAATTAATCATTGTTATTCTGTTCCTGTTAATTTCTTTGCTGTTTCAAAGAATATTACCAATTACTTTTTCCAATTCTTTGGATTTTCACGCCATTCTTTAAGTGTTTCAAGATCTTCTTCTAAAATCACACCTTTTTCAAGGGCGACATCAATTAAATCTGTATACGTCGCTAAAGAATAAGCCGGTATTTTTGCTTCCATCAATTGTTCTTTACCTTGTGAAAGTTCATAAGAGAAAATTGAAACGACACCCAAGACCTCGCAACCAGCGTTTCTTAACGCTTCTACTGCTGTAATAACACTGCCGCCAGTTGAGATTAAATCTTCCACAACGACGACCTTTTTACCTTCAGAGACTTTTCCCTCTATTTGATTACCTTTCCCATGTGCTTTCGCTTTCGAACGTACATAGCACATCGGAAGCTGCATAAGATCACTAACCCAAGCCGCATGAGGAATTCCAGCTGTTGCCGTACCTGCAATGATTTCTACATCTGGGAAGTAATTCGTAATTAATTTAGTTAAGCCATTGGCAATTTCTTTTCGCAGTGAAGGATACGATAATGTCAGACGATTATCACAGTAAATTGGTGAGAGAATACCTGATGACCAGGTAAATGGTTCATTTGGTTTCAGAAATACTGCCTCTATTGATAAAAGTTGTTCCGCAATTAAATTCGAATTAGTCATTTCCATTTCCCTCCCATAATTGTTTCACCTTTAAATATGTTTGTAGTGGTTCCTTTGACTTGGTGATTGTTCTTCCTACAACAATTGCGGATGAACCGATATTTCTTGCTGATTGAGGGGTAACTACACGTTTTTGATCATCAAGCGAATCTTCTTCAAGACGAATTCCAGGAGTTACACGGATAAACCCTTTATTGGTAACTTTTTCAATTTCCTTTGCCTCAAATGCAGAACAAACAACCCCATCTAAACCCGCTTGATAAGTGAGTTTTGCATAATGAAGGACAGACTGTAACAAGGAATGCTCAATAAGCTGTTCATTTCTCATTTGTTCTTCAGATGTACTTGTTAATTGTGTCACAGCAATTAATAATGGTCTTTTTTTACCTAATTCTGTTCCTTCTTCCAATCCGGTAAGTGCTGCTCTCATCATATTTAATCCACCGGCTGCATGCACATTTACCATGTCAATATTTAGTTGTGCTAACCCCTTCATCGCATGATGAACCGTATTCGGTATATCATGAAGTTTCAGATCAAGAAAAATTTTATGACCATACTCCTTTAAATTCCCAATTAATTCCGGACCTGTTTGGTAAAATAATTCCATTCCTACTTTTACATAAAGGGATTCTGAATCGAATGCACGTAAAAAATCGATCGTTGAATCATAATTAGAAAAATCAAGTGCAATGATTGGTGTATTAATCATGATTCTTCCAGCTCCTTCCAACCAATTCCGAAATATGTGAAAATCCTAATTCATCCAGTTTATTAGGTAACTCATTTATTAATTTCTGACAAATAAATGGATCTATAAAGTTTGCTGTCCCTATGGCTACAGCACTTGCACCTGCATAAAAGAATTCGATCATATCATCAACAGATTGAATACCACCCATGCCGATAATTGGTATTGACACTTGTTGGCTGACTTCATATATCATTCGGACTGCGACCGGTTTAATTGCAGGACCAGAAAGACCACCTGTCCTGTTTGCTAATATCGGCTTTCCTGTTCGAATATCAATATTCATTCCTAAAAGCGTATTAATCATTGTTAGTCCATCAGCCCCAGCTTCTTCTACTGCCTTTGCCATATCAACAATATTGGCAACATTAGGGGAGAGTTTCACATACACAGGAACTTCCGAAACTTGCTTCACCTGTTTCGTTAAATCATGAGCAACTTCAGGAATAGTTCCAAAAGCAATTCCACCCGTTTTTACGTTAGGACAAGAGATATTAAGTTCAAGTGCTTTCACATTTGGGGCTTTTGATATTTGTTTAGCTACTTCTACATAATCCTCAGTCTGTGAACCAGCAACATTCGCAATAATCGGTACATCAAATTGTTCTAACCACGGAAGTTCATTTTCTAATACCGATTGAAGACCTGGATTTTGCAATCCAATCGCATTTAACATTCCAGCAGGAGTTTCGGCAACACGTGGTGTTGGATTCCCAAATCTAGCCTCATAGGTTGTTGCCTTTATCATGATAGAACCGAGTATACTTAAATCATAGAACTGACTATATTCTTTTCCAAAGCCGAAGCAGCCAGATGCAGGCATGATTGGGTTTTTTAACGACAATCCAGGTAATTCTATATTCAAGCGACTCATATCATCACCTCTCCAATTTTGAATACCGGACCATCACTGCAAACTTTTCGATATTTCGTACCGGACGGATCATCTGCTAGGTGACAAACACATGCAAAACATGCGCCAATTCCACAACCCATTCTTTTTTCTAATGAAATATATCCTTCAATCGCTGGATATTTATTTTCCAACGCTTTTAACATCGGCATTGGCCCACATGAATAAAGACAGTCAAAAGAGAGATCCTCTTGGTCCAATACATCCGTAACAAAGCCTTTTGTTCCTAATGAACCATCTACTGTTGCCACATATGTTTTTCCTAAACTACTAAATTCGTCCATATAAAACACTTTACTAGCCGTTTCATGACCTAATACATGGAAAACCTCCACGCCTTGCTTGACAAGTTGCTTGGATAGTTCATAGAGGGGAGGAACTCCAATTCCTCCGCCAACTAACAAGGCTTTCTCCCCTTTTTTTCGTTCAATCGGAAAGCCGTTTCCTAATGGTCCAAGAACATCAATTGTTTCACCGGCTTTTTTATGGGAAAGCATACGAGTGCCTTTTCCGTCTGCACGATAAATCATAGTAAATCGTTTATGTCTATGTTCAATTTCAGCTATACTGATAGGTCTTCTTAATAATGGTTCAATAGATTCCGAGATTCGTAGGTGAACAAATTGACCTGGTTGTTTCATTTCATTAACAAGCTCACCTTCAAGACTTAATTCAAATATTTGCGAAGCAATCTCCCTATGTGAACTTATTTTCATCTTCTCTTGCTGAATCATATCGTTACCACATCTTTTTTGACCTCATTTGCTGGCATTGCTTCTGATGAAAACGTCATTGATTCAAGCACTCTTAAGATGGCCTCAGCCGTATCTAATGATGTTAAACATGGAATATTATTTTCCACTGCTTCACGGCGAATTCTAAATCCATCACGTTCAGGCTGCTTACCTTTTGTCAATGTATTAATGACAATTTGAACTTTGCCATTTTTAATAACATCTAGCAGTGTAACACCATCTGAACCGATTTTATCAACAACATCTACTTTTAATCCTGCTCTTTGAAGGCTACCGGCAGTACCACTTGTTGCCATAAGTGTAAAGCCAATTGCGTCGAATCGCTTAGCAAGCTGGGTCGCCTCCTCTTTATCCTTATCAGCAACAGTAAACAATACCGTTCCATAATTTTGAATTTTCATCCCTGAAGCAACTAGGCCTTTATACAATGCCTTTTCCAACGTCATATCTTTCCCCATTACTTCACCAGTAGATTTCATTTCTGGTCCTAATGTTATATCAACTCTTCGAAGCTTAGCAAAAGAGAAAACTGGTACTTTCACATACACACCTTTCTTCTCCTTAACAAGGCCTGTTCCATAACCTAATTCTTTTAGGCTATGACCCAATATCACTTTCGTTGCTAGATTTGCCATTGGAACATTCGTAATTTTACTTAAAAACGGAACTGTTCTGCTTGAGCGTGGATTTACCTCAATCACATATAGTTGATCATTTGATATGACGTACTGGATATTTAATAATCCAATTATATTAAGTCCTTTTGCTAGTTTCGTTGTGTATTCAACGATTTTCTCCTTCATACTCTCTGAAATACTTTGTGTTGGATACACAGCGATTGAATCCCCGGAGTGAACACCCGCACGTTCAATATGTTCCATAATTCCCGGAATTAATACGTCTTCTCCATCAGAAATGGCATCCACTTCGATTTCTTTTCCAACTAAATAGCGATCGATTAATACGGGATGATTCGGATTTACTTGTACAGCGTTTTCCATATAATGGTATAATTCTTGCTCATGATACACGATCTCCATTGCTCTGCCTCCTAATACATAAGAAGGACGAACTAACACTGGATAACCGATGTCATTAGCTATTTTCACTGCCTGTTCCACTGAAAATGCTGTTTTTCCAAGTGGTTGACGAATAGTCAATTGCTCCAAAGCTTGCTCGAATTTGTCCCGATTTTCGGCGCGATCAAGGCTTTCTAATGATGTTCCTAGGATCTTGACTCCTCGTTCTACTAGTTGTGAAGCAAGATTAATCGCTGTTTGTCCGCCAAATTGGACAACTACCCCTTCAGGTTTTTCAAGATCGATAATATGCATAACATCTTCAATTGTTAATGGTTCAAAATAAAGTTTATCTGAGATGCTAAAATCAGTAGAAACCGTTTCGGGATTGCTATTAATAATGATTGCCTCATATCCCGCCTCTTGAATTGCCCAAACTGAGTGGACAGTTGCATAATCGAACTCGACTCCTTGCCCAATGCGAATGGGACCTGATCCCAAGACAACGACACTTTTTTTATCCGTTACGATTGATTCGTTTTCTTCTTCATAGGTACCGTAAAAATATGGTGTTTCCGATTCAAATTCTGCCGCACATGTATCAACCATTTTATAAACGGGGATTAGATGGTGTTGCTTTCTCCACTCGTATACGATTTTCTCATCTGAATCCCAAAGATTCGCAAGCTTATAATCAGAAAATCCATATTCTTTTGCTTGTTTGGCTGCATCTTTGTCAAATGGATGATTGATTAATTCTTTTTCGAAGCGGATAATTCTTTGTATTTTATATAAGAAGAATAGGTCTATTTGACTCCATTCATGAATCGTTTCTATCGTTACACCTCTGCGAAGTGCTTCGCTTAAATAAAAAATTCGTTCGTCACCCGCTTTTCGAATTCTCTTTTCAATTACTTCATCACTAAATTGATCTGCATCAGATAATTCAAGATGATACGTATTGCTTTCTAAGGAACGAACGGCTTTTAATAATGACTCTTCGAAATTTCTTCCTATTGCCATTACTTCCCCTGTTGCTTTCATTTGTGTCCCTAGTCGACGGTTAGCGGACTCAAATTTATCAAATGGCCAACGAGGGATTTTTGTGACGACATAATCTAATGCCGGTTCAAAACATGCGTATGTTTTTCCTGTTACAGGGTTTATCATCTCGTCTAAAGTTAGTCCTACAGCAATTTTTGCAGCTAATTTTGCAATTGGGTAACCAGTAGCTTTCGAAGCAAGAGCAGATGAGCGGCTTACCCGCGGATTTACTTCAATGATATAGTAATTGAAACTGTATGGATCGAGAGCTAATTGGACGTTGCAGCCTCCTTCAATTCCTAGGGCACGAATAATTTTTAATGAAACATTTCGCAATAAATGGTATTCTCGATCACTTAATGTTTGACTTGGAGCGACAACAATAGAATCGCCTGTATGGATTCCTACTGGATCGATATTTTCCATATTACATACGACAATTGCATTGTCATTGGCATCACGCATGACTTCATATTCAATTTCTTTATAACCCGCAATGCTTTTTTCTAATAGACATTGGTGAACTGGACTGTTATTTAACCCGCTGGCGACGATATCCTTTAGTTCTTCATCGTTTTCACAAATACCACCACCTGTACCTCCTAATGTGTATGCAGGACGGACGATAACTGGGTAACCAATATGTTTAACAAATTCGAATGCCTCATCAAGCGAATGAATAATGTCACTTTCCGGTACAGGCTCATTTAAATCTCTCATCAAGCTGCGAAATTCATCACGATCCTCCGCTTGTATAATGGCAGATAATTTTGTTCCTAACACTTCCACGTTGCATTCCTCAAGAATACCTGCTTGTGCTAATTCCATCGCCATGTTTAACCCTGTCTGCCCACCTAATGTTGGCAGGATGGCATCAGGTTTTTCCTTGCGAATAATCCGGCTTATAAATTCTAAAGTTAAAGGTTCAATGTATACAACATCTGCAATTTCAGTATCTGTCATAATCGTTGCGGGGTTAGAGTTTACAAGAATAACACGGTAACCTTCTTCTTTTAATGCTAAGCATGCTTGTGTACCTGCATAGTCAAATTCTGCTGCTTGGCCGATAATAATAGGTCCTGAACCGATTACTAAGATACTTTTAATGTCTTTACGTTTAGGCATGTTGTTTCACCGTTCCTTTCCATTCTTCGATGCGTGATAAAAATTGATCAAATAAGAAATTCGTATCTTCAGGTCCAGGTGATGCTTCTGGATGATATTGAACAGTAAATACTGGGTGAAGTTGATGTTCCAGCCCTTCAACTGTTTGATCATTTAAATTTATTTGAGTTACACGTAATTGTGTTGCTTGGATTGATTGTTCGTTTACTGCATATCCATGGTTTTGTGATGTGAAAAATACTTTTCCTGAGTCTAAATCTTTTACTGGATGATTTGCACCACGGTGTCCGAATTTTAATTTATACGTATCTGCTCCACTTGCTAAGGCAAATAATTGATGACCTAAACAAATGCCGAAAATTGGCAGCTTCCCTAATAACTCTTGAATCATCTTGATTGCTTCAGGAACATCTTTCGGATCACCAGGTCCATTCGACAGCATGACACCGTCCGGCTTTAATGCCAGAATTTCTGTAGCCGATGTATTATATGGTACGACCGTTACATCACAATCTCGTTTATTCAGTTCTCTTAAAATTCCGTGCTTAGACCCAAAATCAACGAGCACAACATGGTGCCCACGCCCAGGACTTGGATACGCTTTTTGAGTAGAAACTTGTTCTACTTGATTTGTCGGAAATTCTTGGTTTTTTAATTGCTCTATCACTTCAGAGGGTTCTGCAGATATTTCACAAATGGCACCTTTTAATGTCCCATATTGACGAATGATCCGTGTCAATTTTCTCGTATCTATTCCTGAGATACCCGGGATATTTTTTAGCCTTAAAAATTCGGATATCGTCATATCATTTCGCCAATTTGATGGAAACTCAGCTGCTTCCTTAACGATTAATCCTTTAATCGCAGGTTGAATGGACTCATAATCATCACGATTAATTCCGTAGTTACCGATAAGTGGATAGGTTAAAGTAACGATTTGACCGCAAAATGATGGATCTGTGATTGTTTCCTGATAGCCCGTCATCCCTGTTGTAAAGACAACTTCACCCATCATTTCAATATCACTTCCAAATGCTTTTCCGATCATGACTGTACCATCTTCTAAAATTAATTGTCGTTTCATTTTCCAGCACCTCCGTCATTCCATTTCAATTCTCCGTCAACAAACGTTGCAACAGGCCACCCTTTACAGTGCCATCCAGTAAAAGGTGTATTTTTTCCTTTTGATTCAAACTCTAAAGGATTAATCATTTTTTCATTTTCTAGATTGATTAACGTGATATCTGCTGCAGCTCCTACTTTTAATTTTCCTGATGGCAATTGAAATGCCTTAGCAGGAGCAATCGTTAACCAATCAACCAATTGTTGTAAAGTAAATATCCCTTTTTCAACGAAATGTGTGTAAAGTAGTGGAAATGCCGTTTCCAAACCGACAATTCCAAATGGAGCTCTGCTCATTCCTTTACTTTTTTCCTCACTAGTGTGTGGCGCATGATCAGTCGCAATGAAATCAATCGTTCCGTCTAACAGCCCTTCAAGGAGTGCTTCGCGATCTTCCTTTCCTCTTAAGGGAGGATTCATTTTATAATTTGTATCAAGACTCGGAATATCTTCATCACATAAGAGTAAGTGGTGTGGTGTTACTTCCGCCGTGACATGAATTCCCGCTCTTTTTGCATCCCGGACAACGCGAACAGATTCTTTTGTGCTTATGTGGCAAACATGATAATGGCACCCAGCTGCTTCTGCAAGGAGAATATCTCTCGCAATATGAACAGACTCACAAACAGAAGGAATCCCAGGAATATTATGTTCTTTTGAAAAATCTCCTTCATGTACTGCACCGCCGTAAATAAGTGAATTATCTTCACAGTGTGCAACAACTGCCATGTCAAGATCAGCGGCTCGTTTCATCGCTTCAAACATTGTTGCTGCTGTTTGGACCCCAACGCCATCATCGGTAAAAGCGAATGCACCATTTTCTTTTAATCCTGCAAAATTTGTCAATTCTTCACCTAATTGCCCTTTAGTAATTGCTGCATATGGTAATACCTTTACATGTGCCGTTTCTTCAATGCGATTCATTAACCATTCCATCTGTTCAGGTGTATCCGGAACCGGCTTCGTATTTGGCATACATGCAACGGTAGTAAACCCGCCTTTTGCTGCGGCCAATGTTCCAGTTTCTATCGTTTCTTTATGCTCTCCACCCGGCTCCCTTAAGTGAATATGTAAATCAATAAATCCTGGTGTTAGTAAACTGCCATTTGCTTCAAAAACCGCTTCATCATATATTTCTAGGTTTTTGCCAATTTCTTTTATTACACCGTTATGAATACGAATATCTGCCTGTGTTTCTTTTCCATTTCCTTCCAAAGTTTTTCCGTTTTTAATAATGTAATTCATGTAAACAACCCCTAACCGAATTTTCTAATGCTCGTTTAATGACCGCCATTCGAATATATACGCCATTTTCCATTTGCTTAAAAATTCTTGATTTGTCGCTCTCAACTAATTCATCTGCAATCTCAACATTTCTATTGATTGGTGCTGGATGCATAATAATACTTCCGTTTTTCATTCTGCTTTCGCGTTCCACCGTTAAGCCATATTGTTCATGGTATTGTTTTGATGTATAAGTTGATTGTCCTTGATGTCTTTCATGTTGAATTCTGAGAAGCATGACAACATCTGCTTGTTCGATCGCTTGATTAATAGGTACATAGTTTCCTAGTGAAAATGTGTTGTCAAACCATTCAGGCGGACCAGAAAATACAACATTTGCCCCAAGTTTTGTTAAAGCTTCCATATTTGATCTGGCTACTCGGCTATGAGAGATATCGCCAATTATCGTAATATTTAAGCCGCTGAAACTGCCGAATTCTTGTTTGATCGTAAATAAATCTAGCAATGATTGGGTCGGGTGCTGGCCACAGCCATCTCCTCCATTAATAATTGGAATATTTATTTTCGGTATTAGTTCTTTATAATAATGTTCCTGATTATGGCGAATAACTGCTAGATTCACACCAAGCGATTCTAATGTTTTTACCGTATCGTACAATGTCTCCCCTTTTTGCAGGCTAGACGTACTAGTTTCAAACGGAATGACCTCCAATCCTAACTTTCTTTCCGCCATTTCAAAACTGCATTTCGTTCTTGTGCTTGGTTCAAAAAATAGATTTGCTGCATACATTTTTTTAGGAGAAGACCACGTACTGCCGTTCTTAAACATTTGAGCATCTAGCAAAATTTCATTAATATCTGCATTTGTTAAATTTGCCATTGTTAATAGATGACACATAGTAAATTCCTCCTTTATAAAAAAACGCCCTATTTTTTAGTTAGGGCGTTTTTAAATTCAATGTGTAGCCATATGAACACATTGAATTAAACACCCTTGGAAGCCTCTCTGGACTTCGCTTAAAAGGTGATATGTTTATTTTTCATTTTCAACTTCACTAAACAGGTCTAATTCTGAATCCTCTGTTGGTCTGCCAGGTAAGACTAGGTTTAAAATCACACCTAGTATTGCAGCTAATGCCATTCCTGATAGCTCAAATCCTTCGGTAAATCTTATGAAAGCTCCACCAATTCCGATGACTAGGATGACGGAAGAAATGAGTAAATTACGATTATCAGCAAAATCGATTTTATGCTCAACAAGCATTCTTAGACCGCTTGCAGCAATAATTCCAAATAATACGATTGATACACCACCCATTACAGCTGTTGGGATGGAACTTAATAGCGCACTAATTTTTCCAATAAAACTGAAAGCTAGAGCAAGGACCCCGGCACCGCCAATTACATATACACTATATGCTCGAGTGATTGCTAGGACCCCGATATTTTCACCGTAAGTAGTTGTAGGCGGGCCACCAATTAAGGATGCGATAACTATTGAAACTCCATCACCTAATAGGGAACTATCTAGGCCCGGGTCTGCTACTAAGTCGCGGTTTACTACTTTACTCAATACGATTTGGTGTCCGATATGTTCGGATAAAGTTACAATGGCGACTGGCACCATTAGCATCACAACTTGCCAAGAAAACGTTGGTTCATATGATACGAAAGGGAAGACAAAATCTGGTAAAGCAAACCACTTTGCTTCAATGACACCAGAAAAGTCTACTAATCCAGCAAATATAGAGATAATATATCCTCCTATTATTCCTATGAGTATCGGGATTAGTTGAAAAAATCCTCTAAAAAATGTTGAACTGATAATGATGATTGCAATTGTGCAAAGTGCAACAACGATATGTTTTGTACTATAAATTAGATCGGCTTGGGCTGCACCGGGATTTTCGTACATCGCCATGCCTACCGCAGTTCCAGCAAGACCTAGACCAATAACAATTATTACTGGTGCTACGACTATCGGAGGCAAGAGTCTCATCAACCATTTATATCCTAATTTATTTATTAGTAAAGCAACAAAACCGTATATGATGCCCGCAAAAAAGGTTCCCAGCATAGCTGCTCCTGGACCACCTAATGCCTTTGCACTTATTAGTGGAGCAATGAAAGCAAAAGAGGAACCTAAGTAGGCAGGTACCTTTCCTCTTGTAATAAGAATATAAGCAAGTGTTCCTAGTCCACTCGATGCCAGTGCAACCGCTGGACTTAAATGAACGAGTAGCGGAACTAAAACCGTTGATCCGAACATCGCGAACAAATGTTGGATGCTTAGGCTAATCCATTGGGATGTATTTGGTTTTTCATTGATGTCTAGTATGATGTCTGCATTTTTTCCCATTATTCAAACTCCTCTTTACTATAAGATTTACCTAACAACGGTTCTTATACAAAAAAACCTCTTTATAGCAAGAAGCCACAAAGAGGTTAGTCTATCATTAAATAGAAATGAAATTCAATAATAGATATCCACCTTTGTCAGCCTCTCTGGACTGCTTTTAAAAGGATTTATTTAATTTTCATAAATACTTACTTGATCTAATTCATCCACTTCATCAAGGGCAACAACAATTCGTTCAGAACTTGATGTTGGAATATTTTTCCCAATAAAATCTGCACGAATAGGTAATTCTCGATGTCCGCGGTCTACCAGAACGGCTAATTGAATTTGTGATGGCCTTCCAATGTCCATCAATGCATCCATTCCTGCTCGAACTGTTCGACCCGTATATAATACATCATCCACTAATATAACCTTTTTGTTATTTATATCAGTTGGAATATGTGAACCTTTCACTTCAGGTACTGCATTTTCAGTCTTTTTCGTTAAATCGTCACGATACAATGTAATATCCAAAACTCCAACTTGCATGGACTCGCCTTCAATTTGTTCAATCCTTTCAGCTAATCGCTTAGCTAAATGAATTCCACGGGTTTTAATACCTACGAGGATACAATTTTCAATCCCCTTATTTCTCTCAATTATTTCATGGGCAATACGGGTAAGTGCCCTGCGAATAGCTTGTTGATCAAGGACAACTGCTTTTTGAGACATTTTTCTCACCTCTCAAATAAAAACCCTCTCACCGGGAGGCGAGAGGGAAGACGAATGCATACTTTCCTTACAAATAGCGTGTTAACTATTATCCGTTTCCTTCTCAGCCTCACTGGACTGTATTAAAGGGCTTATTAAATTATTTTAAGAATACTATTAGATCGTATTTCTGTCAACTACTTTTTAAGAGACTCTATCAGTTGAAGAAAATCTTCTGGCAAAGGTGCTTCGAATTCCATGTATTTTTCCGTACGCGGGTGTATGAATCCCAAAATTCCTGCATGTAATGCTTGTCCATTGAATGACAATGTTTTTCTTGGTCCATACTTAGGATCACCCGCAAGAGGAAATCCAATGTATTTCATATGAACACGAATTTGGTGCGTGCGACCAGTTTCTAATTCACATTCCACAAAGGTAAAGTCAGTAAAACGATTGAGTACACGAAAATGAGTAACTGCATGTTTTCCATTATCTACTACGGTCATTCTTTGCCGATCATCCGGATCCCTGCCTATTGGAGCATCTATCGTTCCATAATCATGAGGAATGTTTCCATGGACAATTGCAAAATATTTTCTTGTTACGGATTTATCAACCAATTGATTTACTAATCGCTCATGTGCAAAATCATTTTTAGCAACCATTAATAATCCAGAAGTATCTTTATCAATCCTATGCACAATTCCAGGTCTTAACACCCCATTAATCCCAGAGAGATCATTACAATGGGCCATTAAACCATTTACTAGCGTACCTGTAGTATGACCTGGAGCGGGGTGGACTACCATTCCTTTTGGTTTATTAACAACCAACACATCTCCATCTTCATAATAAATATCAAGATTCATTTCCTCAGCTTCTACATCTAAGTTTTGTGGTTCTGGGATTTCAATTTCTAATTGATCATTAATGATACATTTATAATTTGCTTTAATCTTTTTTCCGTTTACAGTTACATAACCCTCTTTAATCCATTGCTGTACCTGTGAACGGGACCATTCTTCTTGTAAAGTAGAAATAATTTTATCTATTCGTTCATTATTTTCACTTTCAAGAATGATGTGTTCCATTTTTTCCATATGTTTTCTCCTTTGATTGTCGTTCTTCTCTCAGCATTTGAATGAGAAGCAGAACAACCCCGATCGTTAATGCTGCATCCGCGATATTAAAAATTGGAAAATCGATAATTTCTGCATAAAGAAAGTCAATTACTTCTTTCCGAAAAAGTCTATCAATAAAGTTCCCAATTGCACCGCCAAGCATAAAAGCAAGACTAATTCCTAATAAAGGCTTTCCTTTTGCATGCTTTTGGATGTAATAAATAATTCCCCCAGCCACGATAATCGTTATTAGGTAAAATAACCACATCTGGCCCTGTAATATTCCCCATGCGGCACCTTGGTTCCGGTGAGACGTTATTGAAAAAACATTGTCAATGATAGGAATCCTTTCCCCAATTTCCATGTTTTTCTCAACTAGAATTTTTGTTAACTGATCTAAAGCTATAACAAATATAGAAATTATGTAGTATATCACAAAGGATACCCCCGTATCTTTCATAAAATCAGCATTTCTTCCTTTGAATTGTAGCATAAAACGGGGGATATAGAAAAGATTATTTGGCCATTAACTAAAGGGAATCGTAATTTTCCCAAATGACCAAAGCTGATTCCATTCGTCCGAGGTTTTTAATGTGGGTATAGTTTCTAGCCATTCTTTTGGAATGGGTTCGCCATTTTGTTCACATTTCCCATAATTTCCTTCATTCCATTTTGATAGGGCGGTATTAATGTCCTTTAATTCATCATTAATCAGCTCTTTTATTAAGTCATCATTCGTTACGTATGAATTTAATTCGACTTTTAGATCATGAAGTAAATGATATAAATGTTGATGTTCATCTTTAAGGTACATTGATATTCCCTCCTTAATAGGTTGATTTTAGCTTACCCTTATTATTTAATTATTTATCGAGTAACTCTTTCATAAAGTTACAGAAAATAGAAAACCCTCGAAGAATTACCTACGAGGGTTAGAAAAAATAGTTATATTATGCGTTATGGTAAGAATCTTTAACTACAGATGCACATCTTGGACATAATGTTGGGTGCTCCTCAACTTTTCCTACATCCGGTGTAACAACCCAGCAGCGCTCGCATGTTTCACCATCAGCTTTTTCAACCAATATCGCCGCGTGTTCAAGCTTTAGAGCTTGATCTGGTGCATCTTCAATAGATCCTGCGATTTCAAATCCAGAAACGATAAATAATTGGTTCATGTTTTCTGAAATGGAATCTAATAATTGTTTTGTTTTTTCATTTACAAATAAAGTGATTTTTGCAGTTAATGATTTTCCAATAACCTTTTCATTACGTGCCTCTTCTAAAGCTTTTAAAACATCATCACGAAGATTTAGAAATTCTCCCCATTTACTTTTAAGCTCTGTTGCATTTGGCAAGTCAACGAAAACAGGCATATCCACTAATTGGACGCTTTCTTCGTCCGTACCAGGAATATATGCCCATACTTCATCTGCAGTATGCGACAGGATTGGTGATAATAGTTTAGTTAACGCTGTTAAACAATCATACAGTACGGTTTGCATTGCTCGCCGTTCGTAATTGTCTTTTGCTTCAATATATAAAACATCTTTAGCAAAGTCTAAATAGAATGAACTTAAATCTAAAGTACAGAAGTTATTGACTGCATGGTAAATACTTGAAAATTCATAGTTTTCGTAAGCATCATGAGCATGTTTAATTAAATCATTCAACTTCACTAACATATATTGATCAACTTCACGTAAATTTTCATAAGCAATTTTATCTGAAGAAGGGTTAAAATCAGCTAAATTTCCTAATAAGAAACGGAATGTGTTGCGAATTTTGCGATATACCTCTGATACTTGTTTCAAAATAGCATCGGAAACACGGACATCCGCCTGATAATCAACAGAAGCGACCCATAAACGGATAATATCTGCTCCTAATTGATTGATTACTTTTCCTGGTAAAATTACATTACCTAGTGACTTACTCATTTTTCGTCCTTCACCATCAAGTGCAAATCCGTGACTTAACACCCCTTTATATGGTGCTTTCCCTGTTACAGCCACAGCCGTTGTTAATGAAGAGTTAAACCAGCCACGATATTGATCAGAACCTTCTAAATATAAATCTGCAGGGCGCTGCAGGTCATCACGTTCAAATAAAACTGCTTGGTGGGATGATCCAGAATCAAACCATACATCCATAATGTCATTTTCTTTAGTGAATTTACCGTTTGGACTTCCAGGATGGGTGAAACCAGCTGGTAATAATTCATTTACATCTCTTTCAAACCAAACATTTGAACCATGTTCACGGAAAAGGGTTGATACATGTTCAATTGTTTCATCTGTAATAATTGGTTCACCGTTTTCTGCATAGAATACCGGAATTGGTACACCCCATGCACGTTGTCTTGAAATACACCAGTCGCCACGGTCACGAACCATATTAAATAGTCGAGTTTCTCCCCATGTTGGTACCCATTTTACTTCTTGGATTGCCTTCAATAATTCCGGACGGAATTTATCGATTGAAGCAAACCATTGTGCCGTTGCACGGAAAATTACTGGCTTTTTCGTTCTCCAGTCATGTGGATAAGAATGGGTAATAAAGCTTAATTTTAATAGCGCACCAACTTCTTCTAGTTTTTCGGAGATTGGTTTATTTGCTTTATCATAAAATAACCCTTCAAATCCAGGTGCCTCTGAAGTCATGACACCTTTATCATCAACAGGACACAGAACATCTAAACCGTATTTTTTTCCTACAAGAAAGTCATCTTCCCCATGTCCAGGTGCAGTATGAACACAACCAGTACCTGAATCAGTAGTAACATGTTCACCTAACATCACTAATGAATCACGCTCATATAATGGATGCTTCGCTAAAATATATTCTAATTCCTTACCTACGATAGTTTTAACGATTTGCGGAGAGTTCCATTCAAGAACTTCAGTTACTTCTTCAAGCAGTGCTTCTGCAACTAAGTATTTTTCATTTTCAACATTGACAACGACATATTTTAAATCTGGATGAACGGTAATTCCTAAGTTTGCTGGAATTGTCCAAGGTGTTGTTGTCCAAATGATAATTTTTGTTTCATTATCTAAAACACCTTTTCCATCACTCACATCAAATGCTACATATATAGACGCTGAACGTTTATCTTGGTATTCAATTTCAGCTTCTGCTAAAGCTGATTCACTTGATGGAGACCAATAAACTGGTTTTAGTCCTTTATAAATATAGCCTTTCTTTGCCATTTCTCCGAAAACTTTAATTTGTTGCGCCTCATATTCAGGTTTTAATGTTAAATATGGATTTTCCCAATCACCGCGGACACCTAAACGCTTAAATGCAGTCCGTTGATTATCCACTTGTTGATAAGCATATTCAGCACATAACTGACGGAATTCGGCAATTGTCATCTCTTTTCTTTTTACACCTTTATTTGTAAGCGCCTGTTCAATCGGAAGACCATGTGTATCCCAGCCTGGAACATATGGAGCTTGATAGCCAGTCATTGATTTGTAGCGTACAATAAAGTCTTTTAATGTTTTATTTAATGCATGACCCATATGAAGATCACCGTTTGCATATGGAGGTCCATCATGCAGAACAAAAAGCGGTCTTCCTTCGGTTTTTTCTTGAACTTTTTGATAAATATTCATTTCTTCCCATTTTGCCTGGATTTCTGGTTCTCTTTTTGGGAGATTTCCGCGCATTGGGAAGTCTGTTTTTGGCATTAATAGTGTATCTTTATATTCCATGTTCTTTCCTCCTAAAATTTTAACTATATGGCTTGTTGATTTTTGCTCTAGACACTCACTTTCCACAGATTGTCTTTCAATTTATTGACAATTAAATAGGCGGTCATACAAATAAATAGAAAAAGCCTTCTCATCCCTGGAAGGGACGAGAAGGCTTTCCCGCGGTACCACCCTAATAGATATCATTATTTAAGATATCCTCTTAAACATTCTTATCGTGAATGAATCGCTTGTAATTACTTATCAATTTGATGTTCAATACAAGAACTCTAGGGTGATTTTCCAATTCTTCTCTTATACCAAGCTTTCACTATCCTTGGTTCGCTAATTATTATAAGACGTTGAACAATTGTACTGTCCCTGTCATCGTTTAAATATATATTTGATATAAATTATAAGTGATTCAATTTCAAAACGTCAAGGTTCATTTAATTTCTTCTTCAATATTTAATTCTGTCGCATCGACATCAAATTCCATTAAATTATCCCAATCATCATTTTTAAGTAGATCCAGTTGCGCCTCTATTAGCATTTTGAAACGGGTCCTAAATACTTTTGATTGCTTCTTTAGCTCTTCAATTTCTAAAGCAATTTTACGGGCTTTTGATAATGCTTCATTCACGATACGATCCGCATTTTTTTCAGATTCCCTAATAATTAACTTTGCTTCTTTTTGTGCATTCCCACGAACTTCTTCAGCTGCTTCCTGAGCAACAACGATGGATTTATGTAATGTTTCCTCAATATTCGTAAAATGTCCTAGGCGTTCATTTAGCGAGGATAGTTTTTCTTCTAATTCTTTCTTTTCACGTATAATCAGCTCGTAGTCTTTGATGACTTGATCAAGGAACTCATTCACCTCATCTTCATCATACCCACGAAAGCCTTTACTAAATTCCTTATTATGTATATCTAATGGCGTTAAAGGCATCCTGCCACCTCCAGTATGTTTTCAATACATTTTTTAAACGCTTTTCTCTTGCCCGATTCATGGGGCTGGCCAAGGTACTTTTGTTATTCTCTTTAATTATACTTTTTTTCGACAGTTTGTGGGGATATTCCTGCAATTTTATCAAATTATTTCAATACTCCAACTTGTATTCGCCATTTTTCTTTTTTGGTCTGTCCTTCAATGACAATTATTTTACTTCTGCCAAAGCCCCTAACAGAGAACATATCCCCTTCACCACAAATAAACGATGTTTGTTCAGTAATTCGCCAATTAACTTTTACCTGTCCATGATGAATAAATGTTTGAGCTTTCTGCCTCGAAATGTTATAAATTGATGATAAAACGGCATCCAATCTTAACGAACTTACAGTTGTTTGTTTTTCATGCCATGTTTCACTAATTGAAATAATATTATTTATACTCATTTCCTTTAATTCAATTGAGGCTTTTCCTACCTGACGAAATTCTAATCGTATATAGTCTTCTAAATTTTTCACAATCAAAAATTGAATCCGATTACCATCAATTAGTATGTCCCCGAATTTTTCCCTTTTTATTCCTAAAGACATGAGGGTTCCTAGCACTTGTCGATGTGTGATAGTAACAAATTTACTTGGATATATTATTTCAAATAAAGCAATTTGAAAGTCTTCTTGAGTAGGAGAATAATATTCAGGATAGATAATGACCCTTTTTCTTTCACAGTATTCATGTCCACCAAACTCCTGAATTCTTACCTGTTGTCCAATACCAATTATAGATTGCACAATATGAATTTGTCGCGGATCTAAAAAATCAGTTAGCTTCGGTGCATAGCTGTCTTCGACATATTGTTTCCAATTGATAACTTGATCAATAAATTCTTTCTCTTCCGGCCTAAAATGTTGATAAATATTATCCATAAAATCCCCTAAAAACATTAATAGTCAATAATAGATTAAGGTAGGCAGACACTAAATAATCCAGAAATAAAGTGCCCTAACACCCCTTCCAGCAAGATTTAACACAATTATTGCTATGATTGGTGAAAAATCAATCATTCCAAATGGTGGGATAATTCGACGAAATTGTTCTAAATATGGCTCGCATATACGTGCAAACATCTGGCCAATTGACGATTGTTGAGCATTAAACCATGACATAAATATATAAATAATAATTATGTATGTATAAATCTCAATAGCTTTTATTAAAATTCCAAACAAAATTTCCATTCTTACTAAGACCACCTCGAATCAAAATCATTTTGCTGAATTAATTCAGTAATATTTCCTGAAACCTCAACATTATCTGGAGTACTTAAAAATATATCGGTTCCAATTCTTTGGATGTCTCCACCAATTGCATATACGGTTCCGCTTAAAAAATCGATTATACGTTTTGCTTGATCACGATCAATCCTTTGTAAATTCACAACAACTGCTCGTCTATTCTTTAGATGATCAGCAATTTCTTGTGCCTCTGCATATACTCTAGGCTCAACTAATATGACTTTCGAAGATTTTTGAACACTTTGTAAGCTAACAACATTTTGCTTTTGATGTTGTGACTTAGTATACTGTTCGGGCTCTATTTCATTTTCCATCTTTTCATCTTCAGTATATTCATATTCATCGTCCAATAAAAAAAATGATTTTATTTTCGTTTTTAATCCCATACGAACACCTCCAATTTATCCGACTAATGACGTACCGATTCTTACAATAGTCGCCCCTTCTTCAATAGCAATAGTATAGTCATTTGACATTCCCATGGATAATTCATTACATGGTGCATACTCAAGTTGCAATGCTTGAACCTCATTTTGCAATTCTTTTAACCCACGAAAACATTTACGTATACTTGCTTCATCATCTGTTAAAGGCGCCATCGTCATTAAACCTACGATCTTTATTTTGTTTAAGTTTTTTAAATTATGAATAAAATCTATCACATCTACAGGATTAATACCATGTTTAGAATTTTCTCCAGAAACATTTACTTGGATAAAACAGGAAATATGTTTCTCTGCTCTTTTATTAATTTCTTCGGCTAATGAAAGACGATCAAGCGAATGAATATAGGAAACTTTATCAATGATATTTTTTACTTTGCGTGTTTGAAGAGTTCCAATAAAATGCCATATAGCGCGTTCTTTCAATGTTTCCCATTTTTCAATTAAACCATCGTCACGGTTTTCACCTAAGTTTATAATACCTGTTTCAACTGCTTCTTCCGCACGTTCAGTCGTTACATATTTTGTTACTGCAACTATAGTTACTTCATCGGAGTTTCTCCCAGACTTTTTACAGGCTGCATCTATTTTTTCTCTAATTGCTGAAAAGTTTTCAGACACTTTCATGATGAAGCTCCTTTCATACCAATAAAACTTAACATTCTTCCTGTTTTTCCATGATCTCGTCGATGGGAAAAAAACTCATCTCGATCACAACTTGTACAAAAGTTCGTTATATGAATATTTTCAGGGGAAACACCTGATAATTCAAGTATTATTTGATTCAGTTTTCTCAAATCAAGTTTAAATTGCCCTGGAGATATTTCTTCATATGGCATTTCGGTATTCGGCTGCATCCATTTGTTTATTTTTGTAATCACCCGATTATCAACAATGTAACAGTCCTTACAAATGGAGGGCCCAATAACAGCTTGGATATGTTCTACAGGAATCCCTTCGCCTGTCCATTTTTCCACCATTTCTTTCCCAATCCCATTTACCGTACCTTTCCATCCTGCATGGGCAATTCCAATCATATTATATTTCGGAGCAAAAAAATAAAGGGGTACACAATCGGCAAAACAAAGTGTTAGCAATGTATTATTTTTATCTGTATACAAACCATCTGTATTCTTTAGACTACTTTGATAATCAAGGGCACCTTTTCCTGATTGAGAGTCATTTACTTTCACAATCTGAATATCATGAGTTTGTTCAGCCCCTACCCAGTTATTAATATCGAAATCCAGTTTAGAAGCAAGTATCTGTCGATTTTGTTGAACATCAGTTAATGCATCACCAACATGAAAACCACAATTTAACTGTTGAAATTCATTTTTACTTTGACCGCCATTCTTAGTTGTAAACCCAGCAACTAGGTTTGAATTTAGTCGATTCCAGTTCTCTATAATAAAATATTGTTCTTCCTTTTTTTCAAATGGCTCAAACATATGATTTACTCCTATATTTTCCGAAAGATTCTTTTTAATAGTGTATCATAAATTTAACTTATGTTCATTTGATAATTCTGTTTTCACTATAAAGTAACTGATAAAAAAAGCTTATCTCTACGTCAAACAGATAAGCTTGATAAATAAGATCAAATTATTTAGGTTCTTGTAATTGTTGTTGCATATAGCTCTGATCACGAAAACGTACTAATATTACATCCGCTCCTATTTTGACAATACTGTTCCAAGGAATTATAAATTCTTCTTCTTTTCCGAAAAAGCCAAAAACCTTTCCTGAACCGCCAACGATTATACTTTCAATTTTTCCCGTATCTAAATTTATATCTATATCTCCGATGTTTCCTAATTTCCGTCCGTCCGATATACTGACAACATCTTTTAGTTGAAATTCCGAAATACGTACCATCGATAACCTCTCCTTCAAGTCTTTCCGTATTATTAAGTGCCAAATTATAATATATGTATATGCATCGAAAAGACATTTTAAGAAGAAAACAATCGGATTCATTATAGAAATAAATTATGGACAAGTATCCTGTTCATTTTCCAGGATACTTGTCCACTTATTGTATATTCTTATTCATTTGTTTAATTGCCGCTTTTTCCAATCGAGATACTTGTGCTTGGGAGATGCCAATTTCCTCCGCCACTTCCATTTGTGTTTTCCCTTGAAAGAAACGCTTACGGATAATCATTTTTTCACGATCATTTAATCTCCGTAATCCCTCTTGTAAAGCAATTTCTTCTACCCACTGTGTATCACGGTTTTTTTCATCCCCAAGTTGGTCCATCACATAAATTGGATCCCCTCCATCATTGTATATAGGTTCAAACAATGATACAGGGTCTTGAATTGCATCTAATGCAAAAACAATTTCTTCATGTGGAACTTCCAATACTTTAGCAATTTCCTCGGCTGTAGGTTCCCTCGAGGTTTTGCTCATTAATTTCTCGCGTACTTGGAGAGCTTTATACGCAATATCACGAAGTGACCTTGAAACACGTATTGGATTATTATCACGTAAATATCTTCTTATTTCTCCTATAATCATCGGTACAGCATAAGTAGAAAATCTTACATTTTGACTTAAATCAAAATTATCAATAGATTTCATAAGTCCAATACAACCGACCTGAAAGAGGTCATCGACATATTCGCCACGGTTATTAAAGCGTTGGATTACACTTAATACGAGCCGTAAATTACCGTTTACAAGCTTTTCTCTTGCAAATAAATCACCTTCATGCATTTTTTTCAATAATTCTCGCATTTCTTCGTTTTTTAGCACTGGAAGCTTAGATGTATCTACCCCACAAATTTCTACTTTATTCCTCTTCAAGTCATTTCCCTCCTCATAGGAGCTGCTGTTCAAAATTAAGTATCTCCGCAGGTGGGAAAATTATGCATGGGTAGAAATTTGAGTAAGCACTAACTTTTGTAAAGTTATTGATGTAAAAAGGTTTTTATTATAGAAAAATTTTTTAAACCATTTTATTAAATTCCTTTTTTAATCTTTTGATAATTCTTTTCTCAAGTCGAGAAATATACGATTGTGAGATTCCAAGCATATCCGCTACGTCCTTTTGCGTTTTCTCTTCTCCGCCTTGTAACCCAAACCGAAGTTCCATTATTTGCTTTTCTCTCGGGGTTAACTGATGTAATGCACTGAATAGTAGCTTTTTATCAACATTTGCCTCAAGATCCTTTGTTATAATATCTTCCTCTGTTCCAAGAACATCCGACAGTAATAATTCATTTCCATCCCAATCAATATTAAGCGGCTCATCAAAAGATACTTCCGAACGAATTTTATTATTTCTCCGCAAATACATTAATATTTCATTTTCGATACAGCGGGAGGCATAGGTAGCTAGTTTTATTTTTTTCTCAGGATTAAAAGTATTAACTGCTTTTATAAGGCCAATTGTTCCAATACTAATTAAGTCCTCGATATTTATCCCGGTATTTTCAAACTTTCGAGCAATATAGACAACTAATCGTAAATTACGTTCAATTAATAAGGATCTCGCTGCCATATCACCTTTTGGAAGTTTCTCGATTAATACTTCTTCTTCTTCTTTTGTTAACGGTGGCGGCAGTGCTTCACTTCCTCCAATATAATAAATTTCATCTGTTTTAATCCCCAGTTTAATTAAAATTTTGTACCAAAAGTATGATAATTTTATTCGAAAATTTTTCACGTTTTGTCCCCCTTCTAAATGGTTGTTGTTAGGAGTATAGTAGTAATACCTTATTTAATCTGATCGTCAGGATGCCGATTGTATCGGTATTCCCGTTAACATTTTCGGATGAACAATACATTGGAACATGTCATCACTCGATAAACGTTGATTAGTAAAAGAAATTAGCGCTTTTTTTACGAGCCAACTTTCATATTCTTTTTCGATAATCAAATTGTCTGGTTTATAAGCTAATAATAATTGATTACTTTTTCCAACTACTTTAGCTGGTATAAAACGGATTTTTTCACTCCATTCAGGTGATAAGGAAGTTTTTCCTTGAATAAATTTATCTGAATGGTCAGTGATTTCCCTAATTTCTTGAGGGAATTGATCAAGGGCATCTTGTATCGAAACAATCATCACCGGCTGTTTCGATAATGGATCGTATAATTGATTTCCACTATCGATAAGTCCCTTTAGTTGCAGAGAAATTCCGTTTATTTTTATTTTCACGTCAACTAATTGGTCAAATTGAATATTCGCCATTTCAAAATCTTCAATTCGTTGTTTAGAAAAAAACCATGCGATCGGCAAACCGAAGAGGACGAATATCCAACTAATAGGATCACCAAACCCTTTTACACTTGCAAGTAATACCGAATTTTTTAATTGAAAGTCAAAATGAATGAAATAATGGGTTCCGATTAACAATCCCCCAATCAAAAATGTAACGAAATAAAATGTTAAAAGGTTTGAAAAGAAATACTTAAAGCGTTTGAAACCAAATGCGGAGTAAACTATAAAAATGGAAAATATTAGTTTGACGATTGGATGACCTGCGTAAGAAGAAAATGGTGTTAGACTCATTACAATGAGCAAAGAGCCAATAAACCCTCCAACAAATATCCTCCATAAAGAGGTCCGACGTTTTAATATAATGGCTGTCAACCATAGAAGCATTGCATCAACGAGTAAGTTTAATAGCCATATAACGTCCATATAGACAACCAATTATATCCCCCCATTTGATGTGGTATTTTGATTGTATCGTACATACCTGTTAAAAGTGTGTCATTTTTTGTGCGTGAAATTAGAGAAGTTTTCAATGTTTATTTCGAAATTTGTCAAATGAAAGATATGCTCATGAAATGGAATGTTTGTACTTTTAAACCGGGGTATATGTTTACAAATAAATAAAACCGGATAAGTTTCCTTATCCGGTTTAGATATTTTTATTAATTTCTGCGATTTCTATTTCTTAAAAACGTTGGAATATCTAACGTATCTTCAGCATGTTGAGTATTATTACGAACAGGTTCTTGTATTTCTTCACGTTTTTGTTCGCGTTTTACAGTCGGTGCAACATTCTGTTTTGGTTGTCCTGTTCCAAATGAAGGACGTTGTTGTTGCTGTTGTTGAGTCTGTACACTTGCCTCATTAAACCCTGTCGCAATAACAGTTACGATAATTTCATCTTTTAAACTATCGTTAATGACAGACCCGAAAATCATATTTACTTCTTGATCAGATGCAGATGCTACAATATCAGCTGCCTCTTGAACTTCATACAGGCTTAAATTCACACCACCCGTTATGTTCATCAAGACGCCTTGTGCACCTTCAATTGATTTTTCTAATAGTGGTGAAGAAATTGCTTTCTTCGCTGCCTCAGTCGCACGATTTTCTCCTGTAGCAATACCGATTCCCATAAGTGCAGATCCCTTATTTGTCATAATTGTTTTAACATCTGCAAAATCAAGGTTGATTAATCCCGGTGTTGCAATTAGATCTGATATCCCTTGGACACCTTGACGTAATACATTGTCCGCTTCACGGAATGCCTCTAACATTGGTGTACTTTTATCAACAATTTCTAATAAGCGATCATTAGGAATAACGATGAGTGTATCGACAGCTTCTTTCATTGCAGCAATACCGCCGGCTGCTTGTGTTTGACGTTTTCGACCTTCGAAAGTAAACGGTCTTGTGACAACACCAACAGTTAAAGCGCCTAGGTCCTTTGCTATTTTAGCAATTACAGGTGCGGCTCCTGTACCTGTACCACCACCCATACCTGCGGTAACAAATACCATATCCGCTCCTCTAAGAGCTTCCTCAATTTGTTCCTTACTCTCCTCAGCAGCTTTTTTGCCAACTTCAGGATTGGCTCCGGCACCTAAACCTCTTGTAAGTTTTGCGCCAATTTGCATTTTTATTTCTGCTTTTGATAGGTTTAAAGCTTGCGCGTCAGTATTAACAGCTATAAATTCAACACCTTGAACATCATGTTCAATCATACGGTTCACAGCATTATTACCGCCACCGCCTACGCCAATTACTTTTATCGTCGCTAATGAATCTAAATTTGTATCGAATTCCAGCATGACAAATCCTCCTAATTCGTCGATATTCCAACAAGACCTTAATTTCTTTGGCTTGACCAGTCCGTGAAGAATTTTTAACGAATATTTATTCTATCATCAAACATTTACTCACTTACTTCTTTTATTACTCAAAGAAGTAACCAAAGAATTTCTTCATTCTTGTGGAAATTTTCTCGTCTTGTTGTTTTTCACTTTTTTGTTTAGGTTGCGGCTTTTTAACTGATTTTTTTTCAATTTGCTCTAGTTGAACAGGTGATGCACTGACATTACGTCCTTGCAATCTAGCATTCTTATACGCGTATTGAATCAATCCTACCGCAGTTGTATATTGCGGTTCTCTTACACCAATATAATCAGGAATAGCTACCCTTACACGATTTTGGAATACAGATGCAGCTAACTCCATTACCCCTGGAAGATTAACCGTACCACCAGTTAAAACAATACCACCCGGCAAATCCATAATTCCCATTCGTTTTAATTCCTGTAGAACAAAATCAAAAATTTCTTCTAATCTAGCTTCTATAATATCAGAAATTTCTAATTGGTTGAATTGTTGGTGTTGGTCACTGCCAATTATCGGTACACTGAATACTTCATCTGACATTGCATCAATACTGTATGCATGTCCATTTTTAACTTTAATGCGTTCTGCATCTTCTGTTGAAGTTCTTAATACGATGGATAAATCTTTTGTTATATGTTCACCACCGATTGGCATTACGCTTGTTTCTTTAATAAAGCCATTTTCAAATACAGCGAGGGTAGTAGAACCTCCGCCAATATCTACTAGAACAGTGCCAAGATTTTTTTCATCTTTAGATAAAGCTACAGCACCGGCTGCTAATGGTTGAAGGACGATTTCGGTAATTTCTAAACCCGCCCTCTCAACACATCGTAATGTGTTATGTAAAATTGTTTTGGATCCTGTAACAATGGTGCCTTCCATTTCTAGTCGAACACCAATCATTCCGCGTGGATCATTAATTTCATCCAAGCCATCTACTATAAATTGCCTTGGGATTACATTGATAATTTCGCGCTCCGGGGGAATAGAAATGACTTGTGCAGCATCCATTACCCTTGCCACATCTTCATCGGATATTTCTCTATTTTCACTTGAAACGGCTACAACCCCATGACAGTTTTGTAACATTACATGATTGCCTGCAATTCCAACGATCACATGGTTTATATTCATGCCAATCATTCTTTCCGCCTGCTCAACAGCCTTCCTAATTGAATGGACTGTTTCATCTATGTCAACAATTGATCCTTTTCGAATTCCTTCAGATTTTACATTCCCAACACCGATGATATTTAATGAATCATCTACCATTTCACCAATTATTACCTTTACGGTGGATGTACCGATGTCAAGACTTACATATATGTCATTGTTGTTCATACTTTGGCACCTCCCTTTGCCTATATTATTTAAAAAATGAATTATTTAAATTTTTTAATAGGATATCAGAAAATACTATCTATAAGATATATATATTATAAAAGAATTCGTCATAAGAAAAGATTTCCCTTTAAAAAGTTTAAACTTTTTTCACATTTTCACTTTTAGATGTCCATTTCGCTAATAAAATTCGCCTTATTACTGCAATATTTTGAAATAGCCTTACACCGAATGCAAAAATTGCAGCTAAGTATAAGTCTACACCAAGATGTACTCCTAGAAAAGCTAAACTTGCAGCAAGAATTATATTAAAAAAGAAACCTGAAACGAACACAAGGGTTTCATATATATTTTGTAAGTAAGCGCGAATTCCACCAAACAATGTATCAAGTGCCGCCAAAACGGCGATGGAAAGATAATTGGCATACTCATCAGGGATTCGTATATCAGTTAGTAATCCTAAAATCACTCCCAAGATCAGTCCAAAAATTGGCAGCCACATATTTTATCTCTCCTTTTTTGATATATTTTCTATATAATGAATCGCTATTCTTACAGTTATTCAACTGACTCCATCCCATTTATAAGGATACTATCTTCAAAAGCTGGTATAATAAGTGATTTTTTGGGCTTTGAAATTGAGATTTTTAAGTTTCCTACAACAAATTCATCAATTACTGGGGACACTTGTATACGATTATATAATTTATTTGCGTTATCCATATTTTCTGTAATAATTTTTATTTGAAAAGGATAGTTTTTAATTGAGTGTCCATTTATTTTTGTTTTTCCATTAATATCACGGATGACTGTTGTATTAATCAATCTTTCCCCGTCAATCGAAATTTGTTCGGCACCATACATATTTAAATCATTTACTAGGCGTTTTAAAAGAATCGGAGAAACATCAGCGACAGGTTGTCCAAGCAACAAAGCTTCTTTTAAAAGAGAAATGTTGATCACAATACCCGGACCTTTTATGTCTGTTTGCCCCGCTTCTTTTTTTAATTCTTCCAGCGTTTCTTGTAAAGCAATCTCTTTACTGTCTTTTATTTTCGTTTTATACTTAGAAATCCGTTCTTCATTGGATCTAACCTCTTCAAGCAATTTCGATTGTAAGTCTTGCTCTTTAATTAAATCGTCTCTTAATGCCCAAATGTCTCTAGTATCCCTTACTTTCGGCTCTTTTACTGTTTGAAATTGGATAGCAAGCATGAAGCCGATGATTACTGAAATCAATGTCATACTTATTGTGAATTTTGACCTCACTCCTTTCCTCCTTTGCTTTCACTAAGATTTACCTAAAATCGGTCCGATTTGTATTTGATCATTTTTTTCAATCGTAAAGATAATATTATCATTAACGAGTTGATCCTTTACACCGCCGGTAATCGACAAGGCCGATGCTAATACACTTGGATCTCCGATTGCAGAAATTCGAAAAGGTTCTGGAAAAGGAACACCATCTACGGTAATTACCGGTCCATTACAAATGATATATGAATTATGGTTTATTCTTTGACCATTTATTGCTATTGCTTGGGCACCAGCAACATATAATTCGTTAATTACTTTGAAAACATGGTGGTCATGTACGATATAACTATTGACATTTTCTTTTTTCGGATCATATGCACCATCTTCTAGTGTAACGTTTATTCCTTTTCCTCTAACTTTTACTTTGCCCAAAAACATTCTGTATTTCTCTGCATCTTCTGCAAGATTAAAAAAGACTTTTTCCTCCTTAGATAAATCCTTTTCCATTGTCCGTACGGTATTTTGCTTTTTTTCCAAATCCGTTTGCAATGTGCGGTTATCCTTCTTTAGTTTGATCAATTGTTTTCTCAATTCTGTTTCTCTTGCAAATTGCGGATCTGTAAGTTTTTCACTACCCGATTTTTCTTTGTTAGCTAGTTTATAGGAAAAAGCCAGCATGAAGCCTAACACAATACAGACGAGAGCGAGTATAACACTTTTTCCTTTTGACTTTTTACTCGCCATTTTTGCCTTTTCCCTCCGCTTTAAAAGCTTTAAAAACTGATCCAACTTCCAAATCGATTATACCTTTTACATTCGGGTTAAGCTGAGAAACAATTGAAGGGTAATAAATGATTTTACTAGCCAATGTTCTCATCGTCGCCGAAACTTCAAAACCATCATTCATATATAACGTGATATGATAATTATCCGTTTTCTTAGGGTCATAATGAATTTCCGAAATTGAATTTAATATTTCCTCCGGAAGTTGCTGAAGCTGTTCAACCATCTCATTAAGTATATTTCCCTTTTTAAAATCCGTTAGAATAGGAATGTTAGTCACTAAATTATCTTGTTGTTTGTTTAGAACCTTTCCGTTTTCAAGAACCGGAAAAAGTTTTTTCCCATTAGATATGTATGCAATTTTAGCATGCTCCGTAATTTCAACAACAATACTATTTGGAAAAGTAATTTTCACTGAAGCCTTTTTTACTTCTGGAATTGATTTGATCTTTGCAGCAGTTTCCTCTTTATTTACTTTCCATACATTCGTCTTTTTTGTTAATCCCGATTGCTTTATGATTGTTTCATCACTAATCGTTTTATTGCCTCCAACGTTAATTTTATTCACATGACTAAGAGGGGATTGAAAATAGATAATTAACAATATTAGTAAAAAAAATACGGAAATTAAAAAGATGAGACGGCGATTTGTTTTTCTTTTCCGCTGTTCTTTTAATTTTGGAATTCGGTCTTCTAACGATACTACTTTTCCTTCGGACACAATTTCCCCCCCTAAATTAATATCACTTAAGTTTTTCATTTCTATCATACTATATTCTAAACCAGTTTAATCTCTAGTAAAAGAATAATTATACGATTGTAATATAACTGTAGATAAAAAGTCCTAAACGTAAACAAAACCCTTAAAAAAGGGTTTTGTATTTACTGTGAATTATGATATTTATAATCTCGCATATCTGCTAATATTTAGTAAAACTCCTATTGCCATTAGCATCAATGTTAAAGATGACCCTCCATAACTTAAAAACGGTAAAGTAATCCCGGTAACCGGCATTAAACCAGTAACAACTCCAATGTTAATCATAACCTGTATCGCAACCATCGATATGATTCCAACTGCTAAGAAGCTGCCATAAAGATCTGGTGCTCCGAGCGCAATCCGAATCCCCCTCCATAATAATAAGGAGAACAATAATAGAACAAAGGTGCCGCCAATAAATCCTAATTCTTCAGACAAAATCGCAAAAATGAAATCGGTTTGTGGCTCAGGCAAATAAAAGAATTTTTGCCTGCTTTCACCTAGCCCTAGACCAAATAATCCGCCCGGTCCGATAGCAAAGAGAGACTGGATGATCTGAAATCCCGAACCTTGCGGGTCCTGCCATGGATCTAAAAAAGAGGTGATTCTAGCCATACGATACGGCGCGGATAATATTAAAGCGACAAAACCACCAACACCTATTGAACCTAATATGACAAAATGGAATATTCTCGCTCCGGCAATAAAAATCATAACAATACAAGTACCTAGCATGACCGTGCCTGTACCTAAATCAGGTTGCAACATAATCATGCCAAAAGCAAGAAAAACAAGTGATAAAGATGGAAGCAAACCTTTTTTTATAGTCGTAATATATTTTTGTTGTTCAGATAAAAACTTGGCCAAAAAAGCTATCATCGCTAATTTTATGAATTCGGAAGGTTGAATAGAAAAAGCACCAACACCAATCCAGCTCCTGGAACCATTTCGTTCCATTCCAATTCCCGGAATTAATACCATTACTAGCAATAGAAAACAGACAATTAAAATGACTTTTGCCCATGATCTCCATGTCCAGTAATCTACATTCATAATGAAAAACATAGCGATAACACCGATCCCAGCAAACAAAAGCTGCCGTTTTGCAAAAAAGAAGGAGTCATCGAATTTAAAATTGGCCCAAATCGCACTAGCACTATAAACCATAATAAGTCCAACAGTCAATAATGTGAGTGTAACAATAATTAACATAAAATCGGGATTCGATTTTTTTACTGGCAAAGTCAACACCTCGAGAGTGAAAGATTAGAGCTCGTTTTTTGTTCATTCTCAAGATGTTCATCCTTAAGCAGTTTGACAAGCCCTTATTTTAGCTTATGCACTGCATCAATAAAAATATCACCGCGAACTTCAAAAGTTTTATATTGATCCCAACTTGCACAAGCAGGTGACAGTAAAATAACATCTCCAGGCATTGACAAGTCATATGCTACTGGTACTGCCTTCTCAACATTATCGACACGTTTAATGATTTCTATTCCTGCTTTCCGAGCAACTTCCTCAAGTTTATTAGCTGTTTGACCGAAAGTAATTATCGCTTTAACATTTTTTAGTGAAGGGATTAATTCATCAAAACCATTCCCGCGATCAAGTCCACCTGCTAACAAAATAATGGGCTCATTAAATGCATTTAATGCACTTTGAGCTGCTAATATATTCGTTGCTTTAGAGTCGTTAAAAAATCTTCTTCCGGAAATTTCATCAACAAATTGGGTACGGTGTTTCACACCTTTAAAGGTCGTTAATACGTTCCTAATCGCTTGATTACTTACGCCTAATAGCTTAGCGGCAGCCACAGCTGCCAATATATTTTCAAGATTATGGTCTCCCGGTAAAGTAATATCACTCTTTGGCATAATTTCCTCGCCTAGAAAAGAAACCATTCCATTTATAATTGAACTACCATTTTCAAGATATGTAGTTGTTGAGAATGGAATTAATTTAGCCTTTGAGAACGAAATTAGCTTCATTAGTTCAGCTTGATCAGCATTCACGATTAAGTAATCATCTTCAGATTGATTTTTTGTAATATTAGCTTTTGCCTTTGCATATTCTTGTTTTGTTCCATGATAATCTAAATGCGCTTCATAAATATTTGTAATTACTGCAATATGCGGTTTAAATGATTGAATTCCCATTAATTGAAAGGATGACAATTCCACGACCATTTGATTATCTACTGTTGCTTTTTGCGCTACCTCTGAAGCAACCGTTCCAATATTCCCCGCAATTAGTGGCTGAAATTCATTATCGGCCTGTAGCATATTAAAAATTAATGTAGTTGTTGTTGTTTTTCCATTTGTACCTGTAATACCTACCATTTGTGCATCGGAAATTTGATAAGCAAGTTCCACTTCGGTTATGACCGGAATCCCCCTATTAATTGCACCAGCAACTAAAGGATTCGTATATGGAATCCCTGGATTTTTTACGATTAATTCAAAACCTTCATCCAATAATTCAATCGGATGGCTTCCGCAAATTACTTTTATTCCTTGCTCCAAGAGCCCTTGTGCCTCCGGATTTTCATCAAGAGGTTTAAAATCATTTACTGTAACAAAAGCTCCCAACTTATGTAGTAGTGAGGCAGCACTTACCCCACTTTTCGCAAGTCCCAATACTAATATTTTCTTATGCTGATATTGATTAGTCTTTTTCAATTACACCCACACCTCGATATAAATCGCTAAAATCGCGCATAATAACCCTACTGTCCAAAATGTTACTACAACTCTCCATTCTGACCAACCACCTAATTCATAATGGTGGTGTAATGGACTCATTCGGAAAATTCTTTTTCCCGTTGTTTTAAAAGAAATGACTTGTAAAATAACAGATAAGGTTTCAATGACGAAAACCCCACCAATTATAATAAGTAAGATTTCTAGCTTTGTTAATATCGCAATTGTAGCAATGGCGCCTCCAAGTGCCAATGAACCGGTATCCCCCATAAACACTTTTGCAGGGTGTGCATTAAAAACTAAAAATCCTAATACTGCACCGACAACAGCAACAGCAAAAACAGCCACTTCAAATTGTGATTGGTTCCATGCTAACACTGCTAGTGCACCAAACGCAATGGCGCATGTACCGGAAACTAGACCATCAAGTCCATCTGTTAAATTTACAGCATTCGAAAATCCCACTAACCAAAAAATGATAAAAACTAAATAGAACCATCCTAAATCGAATGAATAGTCAAATCCAGGTATTGTAATTACAGTGGAAAAATTGGATTGACGAAATACAATATAAAAAATGACCGATATAATAATTTGTCCAAGTAACTTTTGTTTTGAAGTTAACCCTAAATTTCTTTTTAATACAACTTTAATAAAATCATCTAAAAAACCTAATAAACCAAAGCCAACAGTAACTAATAATAGCAAATATGTTTTTACAGTCGGTTCGGATAATTTTCCTGTCATTACAATTGTTGTAATAATAATTGATAAAAGAATAACTATTCCACCCATGGTAGGTGTTCCCGTTTTCTTTTGATGCGATTTCGGTCCTTCCTCGCGAATACTTTGCCCAAATTTTAATCTTCTTAAAAAAGGAATGAAAATAGGAGAAAGTAGTGCAGTGATTAAGAAGCCCATTAAAATTGTAAAAAATATTGCTTGCTCCATCATTTTATCCCTTCCTACTCTTATCTAAATATTTTTTGATTGTCTCAATTACTTTTAACCGTTCATCTTCTACAGCTATATCATATGTATAGTTTGAGCCGTTCAGAAGTGAAGGTGAATAAAATGCAAATTTAGTCATTGTTTCACACTCTTTTTGATTTGTTTTTCCATTGTAATCCTCACATAAAGCAAGAAATGTTGCAATAGGCCGATTGACAAAAAATACTGGGAAATGATTAGGTGTATAAGATGGAAGTGGTTCATTCTCCTTCCAAATTGCTGCAATGGCCCCATTTTCAATTGCTCTATCTAAATTTTTATCATTTATCGGAATAAATAGCCCTTTTGGTTGCGGGATATCTGAGAAAATAGATACTAGTTCAAACGTAATGTCCGATTTATTAATCCCCCTCATACTTACTGAAAGTTGATTAATATCACTAAACGATAGCATTTATCCATTCTCCTTTACCGCTTCTAATGCAACAACACGATCATCAAAATCAAGAATTTGATCTCCAATTTGTTGATAGGTTTCATGACCTTTACCAGCAATTAAAACGACATCCCCACTTTTTGCGTGTTTTATACCGTAAAAAATTGCTTCTCGACGGTCAACAATCGTTTGATAATTCTTTCCCACCACACCTGCTTCCATATCTTTTAAAATTTGGACAGGGTCTTCACTTCGTGGGTTATCGGAAGTAAAGATTGGATCAGAAGCATACTGACAGGCGATTTGCGCCATTATTGGGCGTTTTGTTTTATCCCTGTCACCACCACAGCCAACGATTACAAAAATTCTCTTTTTAGCGAAATGTTGAATCGTTTTTAACACGTTTTCGAGACTGTCGGGTGTATGTGAATAATCAACGATGATTGGAAAATCCTGTCCTCCATGAACTAACTCAAATCTCCCAGCAACACCTTTGATTGATTCAACTGAATGGATAATTTGTTCCATTGGAATATTAGAAACATATGCCGCAGCAATAGCCGCCAACACATTATATATACTAAACTTTCCAATTAATTGAATATGCAATACATGTTCCCCTTCCGGAGAATGCAATGTAAAAGTCGTACCTTTCGCACTAATTTCAATATTTTTAGCATAAAAATCAGCTTCATGGTCAATTCCATAGCTAATAATATGTGCAGCTGTTTCTTTTTGTATTTTCTCCGAAGCAGGGTCATCTGTATTAAGTACAGCATATTTCGGGCGATTAAGATCATATGTATTTCCAAGTTGAGAAAATAATAAGCTTTTTGCTCTACGATACTCTTCCATCGTATGATGATAATCTAAATGATCTTGTGTTAAATTCGTGAATACAGCGATATCATAATCGCAACCATATACTCGCCCTTGATCTAAAGCATGTGAGGAAACTTCCATAATAGCAGAATCTACATTTAAATCAACCATTTGTTTAAATGTTTTTTGAAGTGTCATACTATCAGGAGTTGTATTTTTTGTTTCCAGAATTTGTTCCGCCATTTTTATATACATCGTTCCAATTAGGCCAGTTGTTTTATTAGCGTCTCTGAAAATTTGATCTATTAAATGACTTGTCGTAGTTTTCCCATTGGTTCCGGTTATTCCGATTAAATGCAGTTTTTTCGTTGGCTGATCATAAAATGTATCTGCAAGTATGGCCATTGCTCTTTTCGTATTTTTGACAATAATAACTGGGATGGAGACATTAACAGGGTATTCAGCAACAATTGCTACCGCACCTTTTTCCTCAGCTTCTTTTGCAAACGTATGGCCATCAACTGTAAGACCTTTTATACAAATGAATAATGATCCCTTTGTAACTTTACGATTGTCTTGAACAATATCGGTAACTTCTGGGTTTTCATTTGGTTGTTTTATTAGTGGCAATACTTTTAATAGCGTATGTAATTTCATTTTTTAATCCTCCAATAGTTCAACCTATGGAAAAAACATCATTCCATAAATATAGGAAATTCTCTTTCCCTTATATGGAATAAAAATCAATTCCACTAGGTAGATAAAAAACAGTCCTTATCTATTTTACTAAAAAAAAGCGATTGATGCTATTTCTTTAGCAAAAAGAAGCAGCATACAGTTGCTGCTTCTTTCAACAAAAATGTAAAATTCTCGATACTAATTCATATAAACACGTATCGTAGCGCCTTCTTCCACTTTTGTTCCTGGTTGAGGGTCTTGTCTAATAACTGTTTCTCCGTTCCCTGAAACATCTAATTTTAGATTATCTAATTGTTCTAATAAGCCTTTTTTCGTTAATCCTTTTAAATCAGGCACTTTTATCATTGGAGTATCCAAATAAGGTGTAATTTCTTTTTCCATTTGATTTTTTCTAGGTTTAACGCCCATTGCACGAAGACTATCTCCAATGATTGTACCGGCTATAGGTGCTGCTACTTGCCCCCCAAATAGAACGGTGTTTTTTGGATTATCTACGGCTAAATAAACAACGATTTGCGGATCGTCAGCAGGGGCAAAACCAATGAATGAAAGAACATAGTTATTTTCTAAATAACCTCCTCCAGGCTTTGGCTTTTGGGCTGTACCCGTTTTTCCCCCTACGCGGTATCCCTCAACAAATGCTTTTTTCCCTGTACCTTTTGCGACAACACTCTCCAATGCTCTTCGCACTTCTTTTGAAGTTTCCTTTGAAATAACCTTTCTCTTTGCAACTGGCTTTTTTTCCATAACCGTTTTCTTTGTTTTCGGATCAACGAGTTCTTTTGCAACAAATGGTTCAAATAATGTTCCACCATTTACTGCAGCAGAAACAGCAGCTACCTGTTGAATAGGGGTAACGGAAACTCCTTGTCCAAATGCAGTTGTTGCCTGTTCAACCGGTCCCACTTTATCCATATTGAATAGGATTCCTTTCGATTCTCCAGCTAAATCAATCCCCGTTTTTTCGCCAAATCCGAAATTCCGAATATATTTAAACAATTCCTCTTTTCCAAGTCTTTGTCCCAATTCTACGAAGCCCGGGTTACAAGAATTTTCTACTACTTCTAAGAAAGTCTCTTGTCCATGTCCTCCCCGTTTCCAGCATTTCAGATTAGCATTTGCTACTTTAATACTCCCTTTATCATAGAATGAATCCTTATCTAAATCGACTTTCCCTTCTTCTAATGCGGCTGCCAATGTAATAACCTTAAAAGTTGAACCTGGTTCATACGTACTCCAAATAGGCAAATTCCGATTATATACTTCTTGTTTTACATCTTGAAATTTAGCGGGATCAAATGTCGGTCGGCTCGACATCCCTAAAATTTCACCTGTTTTTGGATTCATCGCAATCGCAATTAGTCCATCAGGAGTATACTTCGTTTCGGCATTATCCAACTCTCTTTCGATGATTGTTTGGACCTTCGTATCAATTGTCAACTTTAAATCGAGACCATCTTTAGGCGGTTTATAATCATCCGACATATCAGGCATTCTTCGCCCTTTTGCATCGGAATAAAATTGGACTGAGCCTTTTTCACCTTTTAACTCTTCATCATAAAATAGCTCAAGTCCCATCAATCCTTGATTATCTACACCAGTAAATCCTAAGACGTGTGATAAATAGCTATCATATGGGTAGTATCTTTGTGAATCTTCTCCAATATAAACACCTTTTAATTTTAAATTTCTTACTTCATTTGCTTTGTCCGTAGAAATTTTTCTCCCAGCTTTAATTCTTTCCATCCGAGAATTTGTTGTAATTTGCTTATAAATTTTCTCTTTCGATGCATTTAAAACCGAAGCTAATTTTTCTGCTGTATCCCCAGGGTTCACTACTTGTCTTGGTACAACAAATACTGTAGGTGCACTTTTATTTTCTGCAATTGGAACATTATTCCGATCAATTATCTTTCCTCTCTCAGGTTCAAACGGAATTTCTCTGCTCCATAATTCCTTCGCACCGCTTGTTAACCAGTTTCCTAGTGCTAATTGGACATACCCCAGCCTTACGTCAATAACACCAAATATTAATATTCCAACAAACAGAGCAATCACTAATCGTTTTCTTACAGTTACATTGGATACACGTTTCACGTAAACGATCCTCCTCTTTATTCTAGTTCCGATAAAAAATGAGACATAATCATCTATTTTCACATTTCTCAACTAGAATATATGCTTGTACATGCAGCAATAGAACAAGGCCGACCTTTTCAATAGGCCAGCCTTGTTCTAATCAAGAGGAGAATCATCTTCCTTTTTCTTTTTATCTTTCTTCTGTGTTTCCGTTTTTTCCGCAGATTGGAAGTTTACTACTAGATGGTCCCCAACCTTAATTGGCGAAGACGGGCTAATATTTTGCTTTGTGACATAACCGGTTCCAATCATATTAAGCTTTAATTCTAGTAACTCGACCACTTTTAATACATCTCTTTTTGACCAATGGATCATGTCAGGAACAGAAGGCTTACCATTTGTTTTTAGTATGACCTTTTCTCCTTGGAGTAAAGTAGAACCAGCTTTTGGCAATTGATCACTAACCTCGGCACCATCTCCAATTGTAATAGCCTCAAATCCCAGATTTTTCAATGTACTAACTGCATCACTTACTGATTTCTTACGTACATTTGGAATCTTATTAATCTCTGATTTCGCCATCTTTGCAGGTTTAATATTTAAGTATTGTAAACTATTTTTCATGACTGGATTAAATATAGATTTTACAACATTTGATGCATTTTCATAAGACGTCTTCGGCTGCTTGACTGTAACATAAACAATTAATTTTGGATCTTTCTTTGGTGCCATACCGAGGAAAGAGAAAATATAGTCACTTGAACCAGTCAAATAACCGCCACCATTGGGATTCGGAATTTGCGCTGTTCCTGTTTTACCAGTTACAGAGTACCCATCGATATCATATATTTTACCTGTTCCATGTTTAGCAGTTACTACTGTCCGCAAAATATCCCTAACCTCTTTAGCCGTATCTGCACTAATGGGTTTACCAAGTGATTCCGGTTTTGTTTCTTCAACCTTATCAGTATTCGGATCTACTATTTTGTCAACGATATACGGTTTCATCATGACTCCATCATTTGCAATGGCAGTCGCTGCCTGAACCATTTGAATAGGAGTAACAGTTGTTCCTTGACCATAGGTCGTTGTATATTTTTCTTTTGGCCAATTGTATAATATTTTTCCGGCAGCTTCATTCGGTAAACCAATATTTGTTGGGACACCGAAATGGAAGCGATCTAAATACGTCCGGAACGTATCTTTACCAATCTTATCAAGTAAATTTGCAAACGCTACATTTGAAGAGCGTTGAACTCCTTCTAAATACGTTATCCGATCCCAACCTTGCCCATAGTTCCAATCTCTAATAGGGATCGGATCATTTTTAACCTTATATGTTCCAGACATATATGTTTCATTTGGATTAAACACACCTTGTTGGACTGCTGTTGCTAATGTGAATATTTTCATTGTTGAGCCCGGTTCAATCGGCTCTTCAACCGCTAGATTTTGCCATTTTTTTTCGATGCCATCTCGTGTCATCGAATCAAAGGTTGGTCTTTGTGACATACCTAAGATTTTTCCTGTTTTCGGATCCGCCACAATTGCCACTATTTCTTTCGGATTATATTTTTTGTCAACCTGGGTCATTGCATCTTCTAAAAAGGTTTGAATTTTTTTATCGATTGTTAAATAAATATCTTTACCGTTTTTTGGTTTTTTCACCTTTTCCTTGGAACCGGGAATTAAATAACTCCAGTAATCTCCTTCAAACTGGATTTTTCCATCTGTCCCTTGAAGATCCTTATCATAATATTGTTCAATTCCCATTTTACCTTTTGTTTTTTTCCCGATTTCTATTTCACCTGTTTTTTTATTCAGTTTCTCTGGCTTTTGGGCAAAACCAATGACATGTGAAGCAAACACGCCATTTGGATAATACCGTTTAGGTTCCCTGGCAAATATAATTCCCGGGAGTTTTAATTTTTCAATTTTTTCCTTCGTTTCATATGGTACATCTTCCCCAGCTTTTCCGAATTCAACTTGCTTTGCCCCTTTTTTCGTTAATCGTTTATATATTTCGTTTTCCGGCATATCAATATATTTCGCAAGTTTTTCTGCTGTTTTTTGCGGGTCTTCTACATGGTTTGGATGCTTTGGATCGATTGTCATATTCTTATCAAGAACCGCTTGCAGGCGAAAAGAAGTTGTATCCTCTGCAATGACTTCACCATTTATGTCATATATATTGCCTCGTTTTGATTCAATGTCTTTACTTTTTAAATACTGTTGTATTGCTAATGAAGCTAGTGGTTTTCCTTGAACTTGGCCGGATACTTGAATCGTTAACATTCGGACGATCAGTACAAAAAAAAGAGCAGGCCGAATATTAGAAATAATATCGCTGCTCCTATGTTCATGCTAATTTTACTTTTTCTCATTGTCCCTCAACAACCTTAATATTTTTGTCATTCATTTTTAATCCCTGTTTTTTAGCAATTTCTCGTATACGGTCATAGCGGCTTAAATCACTAACTTGCATTTTTAAATCTTCAGTTACCTTTTTCTGTTTTTGAACGGAGGCTTCCATGAGCTGAATATCTTTATTCACTTTATAAATAGTCGCTTGTGTTGAAATAACTTTAATAGCCATAATGCAAATAAATGCAATAACAGCAATAGCTATAAGCTTTTCACCTAGTGTGATTTGACTGCGCTTATGTATTGGTTGAATTTGTGGTTCTGTATGAATCTTCGGTTGTATATATGGTTGTTGTTGTTTTCTTGCTAAATTACTCAAATTATGGACCCTCCATTCATCATTTCTTAATTTTTCTCAGCAATTCGCAGTTTCGCAGATCGTGATCGATTATTCTCCTCAAGCTCCGAAACATCTGGAACAATTGGTTTTCTAGTAATAATTTTTAATTTTGGCTTATACTCTTCGGGTATGATTGGCAATCCTGGCGGCAATTCCGGACCAGTACTCGCTTCTTTATAAATTGATTTACATATTCGATCCTCTAACGAGTGGAAAGTAATTACACTAATTCTTCCACCTGGATGTAATAGTTCAATAGCCTGTTTTAATGAATCCTCAAATACACCTAATTCATCATTTACAGCGATTCTTATTGCTTGGAAAACCCTTTTTGCGGGATGACCGCCTTTACGTCTTGCCGGTGCAGGTATGCCCTCTTTAATTAATTCTACTAATTCACCAGTTGTTTTAATTGGACCATTTTCTCTTGCTGCTTCAATTTTCCTTGCAATTTGCTTCGAAAATTTCTCTTCACCATATTTGAAAAAAATACGTACTAAATCTTCATACGGCCATTCATTCACAACGTCATATGCTGAAATGTCACCTTGTAGATCCATACGCATATCGAGAGGTGCGTCATGGTGGTAGCTAAAACCACGTTCAGGTGTATCTAATTGAGGAGATGAGACCCCAAGGTCATATAATATCCCGTCCACTTTCTCTACACCAATATGGTTCAGTTCTTCTTTAATATAACGGAAATTACTTTTAATAAATGTTACTTGATTTTCATGTTTTTTAAGTTTTTCTTTTGCATGTTCGATTGCTGTCTCATCCTGATCAAAGGCAAATAATTTTCCTTTAGCAGATAGCTGTGATAATAAATATTCACTATGTCCCGCTCCGCCAAGTGTACAATCTACATATACCCCATCTGGTTTGATATTTAATCCATCGACTGTTTCTTCTAATAACACTGTAGTATGTTTAAACATGTTGTATCACCTTTCTAAACGAATAATATTTTAGAGTTATCCTATGGTGGTTAAGAATTATATGTCAAAGCCAATCATATTTTCTGCAATTTCTGCAAATGATTCTTCAGACTCTTCAAAGTAGTCTCCCCATAATTCTTTACTCCAAATCTCAATTCGATTAGAAACTCCTAAAACAATACATTCTTTTTGTAATTGTGCGTAACTGACGAGTGGAGAAGGAATATTGATCCTTCCTTGTTTATCAAATTCACTTTCGGAGGCGCCTGAAAAGAAAAAACGGGTAAATGCGCGAGCATCTTTTTTCGTTAATGGGAGGGCTTTTAATTTCTCTTCAACTTGTTTCCATTCTTCAAGCGGGTAACCAAATAAGCATCGATCCAATCCTCTTGTAATAACAAAAGTATCACCGAGGAGTTCTCTAAACTTTGCAGGAACGATTAAACGTCCTTTTGCATCAATGTTATGTTGGTATTCCCCCATGAACATAGTACAAGCCCCCACTTTCTATAAATAATGTACCACATTCCCCCACCTTTCACCACCTCTTTTTAATATTTTCTATGTGAATGGAAAATTCCTGCTAATTTTATTAAATTTCATAATAAAAGTTGTTTTAGTATATATGGTGTTTTTTGGAATAAACAATGGACCGTTCCTTTCGCTCCAATCCACTCTGCGCTTTGTTCAAGGCTTCAATCTTTTGGAATAAAGCATAAAAAAAGACTAGCTGTCAGCTAGTCTAAATACGAATTAATTTATGTTTGCCATTAAACTCATAATGAAGTGTCATGATTTGGTCAATAAATGTATCGCCGTATTTGTTTAAGAAATAATAGATGTTCCATATTCTTTCCTGTGGTGCTCCGTTTGGTTTCAGAAGGCGTTCGATGCGATTATAACGTTCAAGTATGACATCGTTCTTTTCAGCTAACATTAAATCTGCTTTTCTTTGAAGAAAATCTAATTGGTTTTGATGAAATTGAAGATTTTTCTCAACAATCGGTAATAAACCTTTTTCTGCTTTCTCTTCTATTTGTTTATATTGAGTGTCTAAAAAAGCTTTTGATTCATTAATTAGCCTATCCAAATCATGATTTTTAATTGAATCCCAATAAACTTGTTTTTCATCCTGTAAGCCCTGACGAATAACTTTTTCAACATCCAAATTTAATTCATTCACATCGGATTCAATGGATCGCTCCAATAGACTAATGTTTAATCTTGGAATGATTGGAGGCATTTGAAAATGAAGTGCTTCAAATGCTAGTTTCAGCTCACCCCAGTAAGCAATTTCTCCAGGTCCTGCGATGAATGCTAATGTAGGAAATAGCCATTCTTGCATTATGGGACGAGTCACCACATTGTTACTGAAAGCACTAGGATTTTCCTCCAATATATCCAAAAGTTCATTTTTTGTAAAAAAGACTTCCCCATTCTTCCCCACAAATCCATTTTTTTCTTGTTGATATTCTAATAAGATTCTTTCCATGCCATTATAATAAAATAAATTTAAAGCATTCCCGCTTATATCAATTGCATTTGGAAAATCATTTCCTTTAATCAATTCTTGTTGATGAATGACAGAATCGGTAATTGCTTGTTGATTTTCAATGAGTTCTTGAAAGAACGGGATTTCCAATTGACGTAAATTTTTATCAGCAGAATCGATGACAAGCATTCCATATTTTTTAAATAAATCAACAACAATATACGTAAAAAAATCAACCAAAGACTCGGTATGTTCTATTGCATCATCGATGAGAGCCATAATATTTTTTGTATGAATCGTTTCACCAAAATGTTCAAATACCTTTTTTATCCATCGGCTTAATTGATCCTTATCATACACAATATCTGAAACCATTCTTTTATCGACTGGTCCTTCGGAGTAGCTTATTTTTTTCAAAGCTCTATCACTTTCAACAAACACATGATTGATTTCTAAATAATCGTGATCTTCTCCAGCAATCCAAAAAATTGGAACGACGGGTTTATTTAGTTTTTCTTCTTGTTGTTTAGCGAGATGAATGATCGATATTATTTTATGTATTGTATATAAAGGACCTGTTAATAAACCTGCTTGTTGACCGCCAATCACGACAGATGAATCATCACGTTTTAACTTTAGCAACGATTCTTTTATTTTTTCAGATTTAGGAAAACGTTCCATATATGTTTCAATACAATTAGCAAGCTCATCCCTTGCAAAGTTCCTTTTATGTAAATCCTTCAACCTTTTTTCAAAAACATTAGAATTTGTTATATCATAATGAAAAAAACTTTTAACAGGTTGCTTTTGGTCTAAATAAAGCGAGGCAAAGCGATTTGTTGCTGGAATCGAGATAGTTTCCAGTTCCATTTTGTAATTCTTCCTTTCTCATAGCACAATTTGTCGTCTAATTTTCCACGCTACACTATTTTCTCCAAAGAGTATACCATCATTAGAAAGGAAAATAAAAAAACTTGCTTTAGTGATGGGGTAATTAGCTGCCAATTACGGATTCCATTACACTGGATGTTAACCCATATAGAAGCAGGATAATGTAAAGGCTGAAAAATATCAAAAAATTCAAACGCCAATATCCACGAAAAACCCTTAAATAATCGATTTCATCACGTAAATAACGATAAATAATTGCAAATAATAACGCTAATAACAACATGACAAGAACTATTAGCCATAAGAAGGAGTGTCCCCAAATCGTTTTGATAAAAAAATGCACGGAAATAATTAAAATGACGGTTGTAATATCTATCGAGATTGCTACCGCTTTTCGATGATTTTTTGTTATTTGTTTAATGAATACAAATGAAAGGAAATATCCTATAAAGGGAATGGTTATTAACATTGCAATCATCCATGATATAAAAGTACTCATTCAGTTCCTCCCTTTTCCATCCCTTTAACCATTCCATAAAGCATATTGGTTAAAGGCAATCGGACATTTTTATCCTTTGCTAGTTCTACTATATAGCCGACAATTGCATCAATTTCTGTTTTCCTTTGAAATTTAATATCTTTCAACATTGAGGATTCGTTATTTTCCGTATTTCGACAAATCCAAATGATTTCATTTAGTAGGTTTTTAGAATCTAATTCCGGAAACAATGGAATAATCTCGCTATATAAATCATGAAAAATTTGCATAAAGAAGTTATTTTTTATTAGTTCCCCATTTTTCACTTTCAATATAGCTGTTAATGGATTAATTATTGCGTTAACTAATAACTTTTTTAAAAGGATCTCTCTATAATCCGAATAAGTTGTAAATTGAAAATATTCGCAGTGCAGATTGAGGAGTGAGCTTATACTTGTTATCTCCCCTCTATAGGGAGCTAGTTTCGTTAATCCAATTCCATTATGTGCTACTGTTGTTTCATTTACTTTTAATGCTCCATGTTCAACGGATCCTACCATTATGGATTCATGTTGTAAATGATCGATTAATTTTAAATGTAACATTCCGTTTTGCAAAAATAGCAGAGGGATACTTTTATGTATATTATTTAGATCTGATCGTATGTTTGCAAGTTGATATTGTTTTACTGCGACAATAATTAATTCCTGTTTATTAAACTCTTCTTTATCAAGTGTAGCCTTCACTTTGGATGTAATAGTTGAATCTAATGTTTGAAGTGTAACCCCTTTTTCGTTAATTAAGTCCGATTGTTCAAGTCTATGAGGGAAGAGGGTAACATCAAATTGCTTGCTTAGATAGGATGCAAAAAGTAAACCAATTGATCCGGCTCCGAGTATTCCAATCCTCATCATTTCACCCCTTTCTGAAATTATTTCTACTACCATTGTAACAAAATTTTTAGGGACAGACACTAGAATAGCATCTGTCCCTAAACAAATTAAACTGGATAAACCGGGTGTTTTCTTGTACTAAATTCTAGTTCCTTTGTTTCATATAAACTGAATCGATTAATTAATACAGATCTTAATCGATTAGGCTCTACTATTTCATCTACAATTAATTCCGATGCTAACTTATAAATGTCAATTGTTTCTTGATATTCCTTTTGTTTTTCTTGAATAAAAGCAATTCTTTCTTTCGGATCTTCAATTGCTTGAATTTTATTCGAGTAAACTGCATTTACCGCCGCCTCTGGGCCCATTACAGCAATTTGAGCTGTAGGTAATGCGATACAACAATCAGGTTCAAATGCGGGACCAGCCATTGCATATAATCCTGCTCCGTAAGCTTTTCGGACAATGACAGAGATCTTAGGTACGGTTGCCGAGCTCATCGCAGCAATTAATTTAGCTCCATGGCGGATAATCCCTGCTCTTTCAACTTTTGTGCCTATCATAAATCCCGGTACATCTGATAAGAATAGTAAAGGTATATGGAACGCATCGCAAAGCTGGATAAACTTCGCACCTTTGTCAGCAGAATCAACAAATAATACCCCGCCTTTTGCTTTCGGCTGATTTGCAATGATTCCAACAGCTTTACCATCTATTCTTGCTAAGCCGGTAATTAATTCAGTAGCAAATAACTTCTTAATTTCAAAAAAACTATCCTCATCTATTAATTGATTAATACATTCATACATATCAAATGGTGCATTTTGATGTTTAGGAATAATTTCTTCCAACGTACGCCCAGCTTTTGGGGCAACCCCTTCAATAACACTAGGTTTTTCTTGAAAATTAGTTGGAAAATAAGATAGGTACTTTTGTACTTCCTTAATTGCTTCTTGCTCAGAATTTACAAGCACATCCCCACATCCACTTACGGTGCAATGCATGCGAGCGCCACCCATCTCTTCCAACGAAACCTTTTCTCCTATGACTTTTTCAGCCATCCTTGGTGAACCTAAATACATCGATGCATTTTTATCAACCATGATGACAATATCACAAAAAGCTGGTATGTAAGCGCCGCCTGCTGCAGATGGGCCAAATAATAGGCAAATTTGCGGTATCATACCGGAAAGCTTCACTTGATTATAAAATATTCTTCCTGCCCCTCTTCGATTCGGAAACATTTCCAACTGATCAGTAATCCGAGCTCCAGCAGAATCGACCAAATAAAGCAATGGAACTTTTAATTTTTCTGCAGTTTCTTGAATTCGGATGATTTTCTCTACTGTTCGAGCTCCCCAAGAACCAGCTTTTACAGTAGAATCATTTGCCATAACACAAACCGTTTTTCCGTCAATTTTACCAATAGCTGTAATAACTCCATCCGCCGGTAAATCATCTGCTGTGCAATTGGCAAACAACCCATCTTCTTCATATTCACCAGAATCGAATAAAAGCTGCAATCGATCTCTTACAAATAGTTTGTTTTGAGTTTTTAGCTTTTCATGATATTTTTCCGGTCCGCCGTGTTTTATTTGTTCTTTTCTAGTTTCAAAAGTCTGCTCAGTGCTAGATAACACCATCGGTCACTCCTCCTTTTTATCTGTCTAATTACTCAATAGTCAGAAGAACATCCCCTTCGTTAACAAAATCACCGATATTCACGTGAATTTCCTTTACTTTTCCTGATCCTGTCGATTCAATCGGAATTTCCATTTTCATTGATTCCAACATAACAACTGTTTGCCCAGCCGCTAATTCATCATCCTTATTTACTAATACATTTAATACCGTACCTGCCATTGATGCTGTGACTTCAATCATTTGTGTTTCCTCCTAAAATAAATTAATTGTTCACTTTCATTTGATTAACTAAATTAGTTGTATACTCACCATTATTGAAATATATAGATTGCAATACATTTTTCAAAAAAGGAATATTTGTTTTAATACCTTCAATTATCGTATGATCTAAAAATTCTCTTGCTTTTTGTATACAATCCGTCCTATTTGGAGCAAATATCACACATTTAGCGATCATTGGATCATAGAAAGGTGTAACTTGTAATCCTGAATGGTAACCTGCATCGATGCGAACTCCCTCAATATCTCCCCACGTTAATTGTGAAATCATACCTGGGGAAGGGAAGAAGGTATTTGGATCTTCTGCATAAATTCTTAATTCTATTGCATGACCGCGCTTTTCAATTTCGTTTTGGAATAAAGGAAGCTTTTCACCGCGTGCAACAAGAATTTGCCACCTTACTAAATCAAGATTAGTTAACATTTCAGTCACAGGATGTTCTACTTGTAATCTTGTGTTCATCTCTAGAAAATAAAAATGTTCATTTTCATCGACAATAAACTCTACAGTACCCGCATTTTTATAACCTACAGCTTTTGCAGCGTTAATTGCCGCTGCATACATTTTTTGTTGTGTTTCCCTAGAGAGGTTGGGTGATTGGGCTTCTTCAATAACCTTTTGATTTCGTCTTTGGACAGAGCAATTTCTTTCGTATAAATGAACAATATTCCCATACTGATCACCAAAGATTTGCACTTCCACATGACGAGCATTATCAATACATTTTTCAATAAATACTTCATCAGATCCAAAATATGCTTTAGAGCGCGCTTTAGTTGATTCATAGTGTTGATTGAGCGCTTGTTCATTATCACAGCGCATCATCCCTATTCCACCACCGCCACCGCTTGCCTTTAACATGATAGGATATCCAATTTGATCAGCAAGTTTCTGTGCCTCTTCAAGACCCATCAGTCCTTTAATACTGCCTGGAACGATTGGTACACCCGCTTCATTCATTGTTGTTCTAGCCTTTATTTTATCTCCCATCGACTCGATTGTTTCAGGTGATGGACCGATAAAAGTTATCCCATTGTCAACAACTTTTCTAGCAAATTCACTATTTTCCGACAACAAACCGTATCCCGGATGAATTCCATCGACCTTTTCTCTTATAGCAATTTCGATCAACTGATCCATATTTAAATAAGATTTGTTTACAGGCGACTCACCAATACGGAAAGAATAATCAGCCTCTTTCACAAATGGCATGGAAGAATCTGCATCTGAGTATATTGCAACCGTTTCGATTCCCATTTGCTTACATGTATGAATAATACGTAAAGCAATTTCCCCACGATTTGCAATCAATATTTTTTTCATCGAAACCCCCCTTAAAGAAAAATGGGTAAAATACGTTTAAATTGATACGTATGTGTCCTTTAATTAGAAAAAAGGATCTTATCAAAGGACACACAAAATATAAAATACGAAAAATTTCTCCCCCAATTTTATTATTTCTACAAATTTTGTTTTTTTCCTGCAAATTTTGAAAACGTTTTCTAACTTAATAGCAGAATTTTTTATAATTTTGTTATATAATTATATAAATTACATTTATATAAAATGAATACTGAATAATAAATGATTTGATTTTATTTTATTCATATTCTTATATCGATATTTATTTAAGGAGGAATTCCATTGCCTATTAAAGTTGAAAGATTAAAAGTAAACTACAAAACCCTTGAAGAGTTTAAAAAGTTTAAAGAATACGGTGTTCAGGAACTTTCAATGCTAGAGGATCTACAAGAGAATATTATTGAAGATAATTGCGACTCTCCTTTTTACGGTATTTACTATGGAGATAAATTAGTCGCAAGGATGAGCCTTTATGAACGTTCATCAAAATATGATTTATATTTTGATCCACCACAAAACTATTTAGAACTTTGGAAATTAGAAGTACTACCTGACTATCAATTTAAAGGATATGGAAAGAAGCTCGTAGAATTCGCTAAAAGCTTTGGTGTACCAATAAAAACCAACTCTCGTATGAAGTCAAAAGAATTTTGGGAAAAAATGGGCTTTCAAACTGTTACATATGATATGGACAGGGATTTGGGACAGAACCCTCTCGTTTGGTATCCGGAAGGTGTAAAAGAGAAAAAACAAACAGCTAACTAAGCTGTTTGTTTTTAATTTGATTGTTAACCATATTTTATTTATGTTGCAACGTTAATATTCTTGCTTTTTCTAAGATGGCTACCATAGCAGAATACTCTTCCCGTAAAGACTCATACTCATTTTTTAAACTATCATAACTTTGTTTTTGCTTTTCCAATGATTGGGTTAATTGTTGTATTTGCTGCTTTAACTTTTCATTTTCTTGTATCGCAGTTTCGCTTATACCCTGCTCATTTTGTATACGTTGTAAGTACTTTATCACATTGCTTATACTTTGTTCTATGTTTTGTTCAATGTTTTCTTGAGGACTAATATTTTGTTCATATATAGTAGGTGTTTCAGAGGTTTGTGATTCTGATAATTTTGATTTCCCTTTACGTTCTTTCCTTTGTTTTTTCGCTAGTTCAATGCCTGATTTATATTGTTTGCGAACATATGAATTCCACCTGAATCCGCATGCTGCAGCAGTTCGATTCATTTGTTTACCAACTTCTTCAAATGCCTGCAACTGGGTCCCGCCATCACGGATATGACGTAACACCACCTCTGCAAGTAATAAATCCTCATCATGTGTCCAAGCATCTTGTCGTGTTGATGACATGTCTATCCCTCCTTCAGCTTTTTATTCATACATATGCTACTAGTAGAAAAGATAGACTAATTATGACTGAGAATTATAGTTTATTACTGGTGTTATTACCTTCATTATTTTCAATTGGCGGGCAAGTATTTTTCCCTATGAATACAGTGTCGGTCGTTTTACTTATTTCGAAACTTTTCAACTGCTTGGTGATGCGTGTCTCTCTCCCACAAGACTGCACAGTTTCTTATTTCTTGATTCATTCTTTCTTGTAAATGATTCTCTTCCCATTTAGAAATAATACTTTGCTTGTAGCATTTTAATACATTAACATCCTTCATTATCATTTCTTTGAAAAATTGATGGGCACTGTCACTATTTACTTCCGAAAAAACAAATTGAATAAACCCTTCTTCTATCAATTCCTCCGCGTAATATGTTTTGGCTTCCATTAACATTTTTAGTGCAGAATGTACGGGTATTCTTTCAAACAATAACGAGGCACCACCCCAACCAGTGGTAATCCCTAAATTTCCTTGAATAAATCCTAGTTTACTGCCTTTTTTGGCGATTCGAAAATCACATGCAGCAGCTAACTCACAACCGCCTCCGACAGCTGTACCATTAATTAGAGCCAACGTAGGCTTGTCAAGTGTAGCCAGTCTAAATAAAATTTTTCCCATTTTTGATAACATAGCATATGCATCTTCTTTCGTTTTCAAAAGATGGAATTCGTCCAAATCACCACCTGAACAAAAAGCAGTCTCACCTTCGCCTGTAATGACAAAGGCTTTTACTTTAGGATCATCTTCAGCAATCTCTAGCGCTTTCTCCAAACCATGTATGACATTGAAATTAATTGCATTTCTTTTTTCTGGACGATTTATTTTCCACTCAAGTATGCCAGAATCATGCAAATAAACGGTATAATCCATATCCTCTCCCCCTTAAAAAAAGACCTAAAAAAAACGCGAAGAGCCATGGTCTCTTCACGTTTTTTCTGCTTTGAACGCCAATAGATTGCACTGCTAAAAAATAATAACAGAATCTACTCTATTCGTATTCCTACGAATTTTTATTAGCGATCTTCACAATTTCTAGTTGTTTACTACTTCTTTGCCTTTATATGTTCCACACTCTTTACATACACGGTGTGCAAGTTTCATTTCTCCACAGTTAGGGCACGCAACCATGCCAGGAACTTGTAGTTTGAAATGTGTACGGCGTTTTCTCTTCGCTGTTTTGGAAGTTCTTCTAAAAGGTACAGCCATTCTTCCCACCTCCTTATAGAGATCACTGTTGTTATAAGATCCAGTATAGCTGGTTCTTCAAAAGTTTACGATTGTTCATCAAAGAATTTTGCTAATCCAGCTAAGCGTGGATCAACTTTTTTTTCTTTGCTTTCCTCATCTTGTTTTACTTGTTCTTCCGTTACGACTTCCCATTCATTACCTGATGGAAGATTTGAATCATTTTTAGCCGCTTCACTAAAAACTTGTATCGGAATTTCAAGTAAGAGTAATTCTATTATGACGGGGTCTAAATCTACAATATCACCATTGGGATAATGAATTTCAGCATCCTCTTCCTCTTCGAATGAGGTAGATGATTTTAAAAGAAATATTTCGGTAGATTTAACGTCAATTGGATAATCCACATCTACAAGTGTTCTCGAGCAGGGCAGTACTAATTTTCCCGTTATATGTAAATGAAATGCTACTTTTTCAGACGAAATATTGGCATTACCAGTTACATGAATCGGTGAAACATCACGTATTTCCGGGTCCCGTTTTTTTAAGTCCTCAGAAATATCGATTGTTTCATTAATATCCATACTCTTACCACGGTACTTTAACAATTGAATTGTTGACCATTTCAATGTAATCACTCCAAGACAACAAAGGTAATTATAGCTTTCATTATACCTTTTGTCAATATTTTATCTTTACGCGTATTTGCGTATTTTAATCTATTGTATACTGTTCTTGAAAAATTTCAAATATCCTACTAATCACATTTATAATTAGTATATACAAAATGTTAATTTAATTTTATCCAAAAATGATTTACGTGTTATATTAAAAGAAATTAAGAATTAATCATTCAATCATTTCCGCTGCTCGGATAAAAAAGTTTTGGAGGGCACAATGAAAAGTACCGGACTTATTGTTGAATATAATCCGTTTCACAACGGACATTTTTTTCATGTAGAGGAAGCTAGAAAACGCACAAATGCCGATGTAGTGATTGCCGTCATGAGTGGGAATTTTCTACAGCGAGGAGAACCGGCAATTATTTCTAAATGGGCAAGAGCAAAAATGGCTTTGCTAGCTGGTGTAGACATTGTTGTTGAACTTCCATATGCGTTTGCCGTTCAACATGCTGAAATATTTGCCTACGGTTCGATAACTATTTTACATGCTTTAAAATGCAATTATTTTTGTTTCGGAAGCGAATCAGGAGATATTAACGAATTTTCTTCTGCAATTGATTTAATAGAAAATTACCATATGGAATATGAAACATCCGTTAAGGAATTAATGAAAACCGGAGTTAGTTATCCAACTGCCTTGTCACAAAGTTTTAAAAAGATATTTACAGATCATAAAAATCCCATAGATCTTTCAAAACCAAATAATATTCTCGGCTTTCACTATATGCAAACAAACAATACATTTCAATCACCAATGCAAGCAGTTACGATTAAGCGGAAAAATGCAAATTATCATGACGAAGAATTTGCATCGTCAACGATTGCAAGTGCAACCTCTATTCGTAAAGCGACATTTGAATCAAATCAATCAATTAACGGCATTGAGCAATATGTACCTAAAACTACATCAAATGTACTTCAAGATTATTATAATGGCTACCAAACATTCCACAATTGGGAATTATATTGGCCATTTCTTCAATATCGACTACTTTCCATTGAAGAGACAGATTTAGCAAATATATATGAAATTGAAGAAGGAATCGAACACCGATTAAAAAGACACGCAAAAGATGCAGTTAGCTTTCATGATTTTATGCAAAGGGTAAAGACAAAAAGATATACATGGACAAGAATTCAAAGAATGTGTGTACATATTTTAACTAACACGAAAAAAAATGAAATGTTTCGACATCATAAACATGTCGAATATATTCGTCTATTAGGCATGACGGAAAATGGGAGAAAGTATTTAAATCAAATCAAAAAAGATATAGATGTTCCGCTAATTTCAAAAGTTTCTTCTATTCCAAACGAATTAATCGAACTTGATATTCGAGCGTCAAATGTTTATTCACAAGGATTACAAGAACCATTTAAACAAAAACTATTTAAAGCTGAATATGCGCAGCCACCCCTTTATATTCATAATAATTAAATAGAAATCACAAAAACCGCTTTCTCAAAAAAATAAGCGGTTTTTGTTTTAGGTTATTTTAATGCTTTAAGATAAGCCAAGGCATCATCAAATGTTTTGACCGGAACGATTTTCATTTTTGTTCCAATTTCTTTGGCTGCCTTTAAGGCTTCTTTATAATTAGATTCAATAGTTGGATATTCTTTTTTCATTTCTGGTGTTATTTCATCATCTGGAGCGAAAAATATTTTTGCCCCTTCTTTATCTGCAGCTACTACTTTTTTATCAATTCCTCCAATTCTGCCAACTACACCATCAGGCTCAATGGTGCCCGTACCTGCAATACTATACCCTTTTGTTATATCTTCTTTTGTCAACTGATTATAGATTTCTAAACTGAACATTAACCCCGCTGACGGACCACCGATACTTTCCGTATTCATTTTTACTACTGGATTTGCAATTAGTTCACGATCATCAACTAAACCAATCCCCATGCCAATTTTACCATTAGCATCGTCAAATTTTGCTAGTTGGATGTTGGCGGTTTTTTCTTTGTTGTCTCTTACAAATGTTATTTTTATTTGATCGGCAACCTTTTTTTGCTGAACATATTGAATGAATTTCTCCGACGATTCAAAAGTATGTCCATCCACCTTAATTATTCTGTCACCAGCTTTTAAAACTTTTGATGCAGGCATATCCGAGTACACATCTAGTACGTATACACCCTTATAATTAAAACGATACGATTTATTTGCTTTTTTGTAAGCAACTTGAATAGCATTGTTTTTGGAAGACTCCATTAAATATAATTGATAAACATTATATTCCTCTTCTGTTTGTTTCTCATCTCTAACCTCATTCAGAGGGACAATTTCTTCAAATTTCTTTACTTTTGCTAATGCATAATCATAAATATTTGCTCTTCCCATACGAACCGTAGTTAGCATCAATTTCCCCTTATCATGATAGCCGTTTTCGACATGAACATACGAATCCAATTCATGTGCCATACCTGGTTTCTCTACATAATATGGTAATCGATAAAAGAAGAGTGCAATCATTATTACTAAAAAAAGCATTAAAATACGGGTCCAAATCTTACGTTTCATCTTTATTTCTCACCTTCCATTCTCCAATCATCTGTTTGATTGCTGGAATATATTTTTTTGTTTCCTCTTCTCCTATCTTAATGATTTCTTCAATATTTGTAAAAGCTCTTGAACTATAAAGTGAAACATCCGGTTGAATAAAAAAATCTGATAATGTTTCATAATTTGTCGTATTTTCCATTTGTAATATATCAATACTTTGCATAATAACATCATAAATATTTGTGATTTCTGCATTTCTTTTTACAAATGAAACATCTACCCCGATGATTATATCTGAACCCATATCTTTAGCAACGGATACTGGCACCCGATCAATGACTCCTCCATCTACTAGCAGTCTATCATTTATTTTTTCCGGAACAAAAATTCCCGGTATCGAGATACTAGCACGAACGGCCTCAGCGACTGATCCTGTTTTAAATATTACTTTTTCACCTTTGATTAAATCGGTCGCTACCACTTGAACAGGAGTCTTTAAATCTTCTAAATTTTTGTTATGTGTAAAGAGTGTTAAAAATTCCTTCACACGTTTTCCAGCAATAAACCCCATTTTGGGAATCGTAAAGTCCAAGTAAAATTTTCTTTTAAAAACTGTAGCAAATTTTATGAGTTGGTCCATATTATGTCCTACACCATAAAATGCAGCAACTAATGCTCCCATACTGCAACCTGCAAGGTAATCAATTGAAATATTATTTTCCTCTAACGTTTTCAATACACCTAAATGGGCAAATCCACGTGCACCTCCAGATCCTAAGGCAACTCCGATTTTTGGGTTACTCAACACATATCACCCCATACAATAGTTAATGAAAATTTTATATTTACAAACATCATATGGTCTAATTTATTTCTCTATGAGTATATTGATTTATATGGGGACAAGTATATTTTTATGGATTCATATGAATAATTAGGGAGGAACATAACTTGATTCAATCAAAACTTAAAACAATTTTTTTAGCCCTAGGCGCAACATTAATAGCTGTTTCTATGATAATCCTTCCTGTGGAAACTTTTGAAGCATCTAAAAGAGGATTAAATATATGGTGGGGGACGGTCTTTCCATCCCTTTTTCCGTTTTTTGTTATTTCCGAATTACTAATTGGATTTGGAGTAGTGAAATTTATCGGGATTATTTTAGAACCGTTGATGAGGCCTTTATTTCGCGTTCCGGGAGTTGGCGGATTTGCATGGGCAATGGGAATGGCTTCAGGAAATCCCGCAGGTGCCAAAATTACTGCGAGATTAAGGGAAGAAAAGCAAATATCAAAAATTGAAGCGGAAAGACTCGTCTCATTTACTAATTATTCTAGTCCTCTTTTTATCTTTGTAGCAGTATCAGTTGGTTTTTTTCATAATAAAGGTTTGGGGATTCTTTTTGCCATTGCACATTATTTAGGAAATATTCTCGTAGGATTAATTATGCGATTTTACGGTTACTCAAAAAAAGAAAAATTAGAAGTTAAAAATAAAAAATTCCGTGTTTGGGAGGCTGTCCGTGCTTTACATAGAACGCGTATTGAGGATAAAAGACCTATCGGAAAACTTTTAGGTGATGCGGTTGTTTCTTCGATACATACATTACTTATGATTGGTGGATTTATCATTTTATTTTCAGTCATTAACCGTTTACTTTTTCATTTACAAATTACAGCACTTTTAGCAAGTGTAATTAAAGAATTTTTTGCTACTTTACACTTTCCAAAGCAACTAACAATCCCATTTATTTCGGGATTATTTGAAATTACAATTGGCAGCGATTTAGTTAGCCGCGTAAAAGAATCAACATTACTTCAGCAATCCATCCTTACAAGTTTTATACTTGGTTTTGGCGGCTTTAGTATACAAGCCCAAGTAGCCAGTATACTTGCTCAAACAGATATTCGTTTTAAACCATTTTTTATCGCTAGAATTCTTCATGGATTGTTCGCAGCGATTATCACTTTACTCATTTGGGGACCTATTTTCGGAAAACATCATGAAACGAATAAACTTCCAATTTCTTTACCAGTATTTCTACAAGATTCTCATAGCTTTCTTGATAAATTATCTCAATGGGGAATCGAATATGGCCCAATTATTACAATTTGTTCTTTACTTCTTTATATTTTCATTTATTCAAAAAGGAATGTTTATAGAAAATAGGAGGAAGTCCCTCCTATTTTCAATTGGTATTTTTGTATTTAACTTTTAATGCTTTTTCAACTTGTGGGGGAACTAATTCAGATATCGCCCCTTTATATTTTGCAGCTTCTTTTACAATACTTGAACTTAAAAAAGAATACTGATTATTTGTCATGATAAAAAACGTTTCAATTTCCTCATTAAGGACTCTATTCATTGAAGTAATTTGCATTTCATATTCAAAATCAGATACTGCTCGTAAACCACGAATAATTGCATTAGCATTTACACTCTTTGCATAATCGACAAGTAATCCTTGAAACATATCGACAGTAACATTGGGAATAACTTTCGTTACTTCCTCAATTAATTGAACCCTTTCGTCCACAGTAAATAATGGATTCTTTGACGAGTTGTTTAAGATCACAACATACACTTTATCAAATACCTTTGCTGCTCTTTTGATAATATCTAAATGTCCGTACGTAATCGGATCAAAACTCCCTGGACATACCGCTATACTACCCATCCTGCAATCCCCCTAATTACCCATACTATAAATTGAAATACCAATAATGCCGTAAACGGCTTCTTTTGTTTTCACTAGTTCACCTACAACATTTGGCAACTGTATATCTGAGCTGCACTCACAGACAACGAAACCGCTTTCAGTTAATAATTTTCCATCACTAATTGATTGCAAAAGTGACACAAGTTTTTGCTTTTTATATGGTGGGTCAAGAAAAATGACATCCAATTTAATATCTCTTTTAATAATTGCTTTTAAAGCTCGTTCTGAATCATTACGATAAAGCTCACTCTGCTGTTCAAAACCACATTCACTTATGTTAGTTTTTATTGTTTGGAATGCATTCATATCTCGATCAACAAAGATTACTTTTTCAAGTCCTCTGCTAAGTCCTTCAATTCCCAATCCACCACTGCCAGCAAATAAATCTAGGCCTGTCCCTGTTGTAAAATAAGGACCAATCATATTAAAGATTGCTTCTTTTACTTTATCTGTTGTTGGCCTCGTTTGATTTCCTGGTACAGATTTTAATATTTTTCCTTTTTTACTGCCTGATATCACTCTCATCTGCTTCACCACATAGTTCTTAAATTTTCCTTATTATCCTACCACATTGTATGAATAGGGAAAAGTGAAAGATGATATTTATCTATTTGAAAAACTAAATGTATAATTCTGGTGATGATGGTGATACTTTTATTAGCAACATCATTTAACGATGTTGTTGCCAACCGCGGAGAAGACTTACGTTTCCCCATAAGTTCTTCCTCCGGTTTCTCCTCTCCCTTTGCCTTCTGTCCTTTTACATAGGATATAGAAGGACCCTGCAGATATTTGCAGGGTTTTTTATTTTATAACATTGTTTTGAATCGTTGATTAAACGCTCTAGTCTTTAATTAATTGAAATTTGTTTATCATTTACATCTACTTTTATATGGAAGAGCTGATGTAGCCAATTCATATCGATATATGATTCTCCGTTAATATGGATAAAAGGATTTGCAAGTAATCCATATTTTTCACCATTATAAGTAAATATTTTTTCTCCAAAATAAAATGTAAAGTGATTATTATTATTTTTTAATTGGACGTATTGATTTTTATTTTCCGATTCAACTTTATAGCCCAGTGATTCTGCAATATCATTGAATAATAAGAAGTTTTTCCCGTTGAATGTATATACATGTAAATTTTTTATGTCTTTTCCTCGAACGACTATTTTCCGTCGGTCAAACAGAACGAATGATTTATTCGGTGAAGATAATCGTTTATTCTCCTTAAAAAAGTTTGTACCTAGTCCTGTCGCCTTTATTATTAATTGATCTAGTTTACCGCTGCTTAACTTTATTTCATTCATATTTAAGATCAAATTAGTAAATGAATGAAAATGATCCTTACTTAATTTACCTTTTAGTTCTGAATACATAAATTGTGCCTTTTTCGTTCCTATTGCTTTATCTATAACAATCGATGCGATGAAATCCTTCATCCACTCTTCCTCTTTAGGAAACGTGGAGTTATGATTAATGGCATCCATAACTACTTGTTCTTCTATGCCTTTACTCTTTACATTATTTGCAATTAATAATGAAGATAAAAATGTTTGCTGATAATCATTAGTTAAAACAATTACCATTTTATATTTTGCTTTTATTTTTTCTAGAGTGTTAAGTTTCAAGTTTGCGAGATTCATAGATCTTTGATAATAAATCGTTAACCAATTATTTACGTTCTTTTTGAGCAACTTTTTTTCATGCCAAAAAAGACTGGGTGCTTGTCCATTTATATCAAATACAAAATAATTTATATATTTTTTTTTCTTTACCGCTGTCTTTTCTGCAGCTGCAATCCACATTCCGTGTCTAAATTGTTTTTCTATTAATTGAATTTTACTAGCGGCTACTTTTTGATCCTTTAGCTGTGCAACCCAATTTTTTAATAATAAGGCAGAGCCATTTGAATTCATATTAATTCTATATTTTAAAACGATTTTTCCAGAATTTATTTTCATATTCGTTTTTTCTTCATTCGTCCACTGGCATTGCCTGTTGTCATTTAAACATTCATGTTTTTTTGCATTTTGCGGCCAATCAATTGTATAATTCCCGCTACTAACGGATGAGATTATTTGCTTAACATAAAATTGATTCTTGTGATGTTCAATAATAATATCTTGTTTTATTGTGTTAATCTTCTTTTGGTTCGACTTGGCGGAAAAAACATCCCATTGAAAATAAAGTAAAAAACTTATAATCAGTAATAGGATGGGAATTAAATAGAGTAAATTTCTTTTTCGAAGCATTTCTTTTCTCCTTTGAATATGATATCGTTCATTAGAATATAACCTAATAACCGGATATCTCCTCAATTGAATAATTCAATGATACATTAATTGGAGGTACTTTATCTAGGTAAAAAATTTTTGAAGAAATTAAGAAAAGTGAGGAACTTGATATGTTACAGCGTTTCATAGAACTTGGTGAAGGATATTCAGATTTATATGAGCTAATTGAATTAGCTAAAGCAAATAAACATCGATTAGCCCATTTAATCGCACTGCATACGACGCATAGTCAAAAACAATTGACTTCACTGTGTGTTGTCTTACAACCAACCAATCCAGGTGATTTTCAAGCAATTTATATTTGCCGTGAAGGAATACCAAACCCTCATTCAATACCGAACCAAAGATTCGATTTATTTAATCAGCTTGCTAAAAGTTTAGAAAAGCAAATAATAGAATTTGATGTAAAGCATTCCAAAGAATTTGCAGAAAATGAACTGTACTTCCAATATTTAATCGGAATATTAAGACTGAATCACTATATTCCACCATTAAGATAAAAAACCTCCGTTATGGAGGTTTTTTGATAGACGAATTCTCTTTTTTATAATCCTACTTTATAGTCATACTCTTTTGCTTTGTCAGGCTTAGAATTTTCATATTCAGTTTTCAAAAATGGCTTCCATGAAGGTTCAACTTTGCGAACAAATGGCATGGATGAGAATTTTTCTTGTAGATCATTAATTTCAGTTTGATCACAGTAGAGTACAACGTATTTCATTCTTTTAGAAACATAATGAACGTTTCCAAACCGTCTTAGAGTTTTTGCGTGTTTTAAGTTATAGAGCCAAATAATTAAGCTTTGTCTTTCATTAAACATATAGTTTTCCCCTTAATTCTACATTCACATTATTTTAGCATATCCGATAAATGATAATCAATGTCAGAAAATTATTTTTTTATTAAAGGTTTAAAAAAAAGGAATACAACATAGTATTCCTTTTAAAACAAATGTTCTATTATGCAGAACAGCTACAGCCCCCACCGGAACCGCATCCTCCAGAGCACGAACTATTTTCAGCAAAAAAAGGATTTCCTGTTGGGACTTTTATATGTTGGGAAACTGATTTTCCAACGATAACACTTACATGATCAAGAATATCTTGTAAAGCATTTTCTGCTTTGCGAAATCTAGCAACATTTTCATCCATGTCCATTTCACGCTTTGCTTGCCGTGTACGGATGTTGATTGATTTGTAATCAGGATGATATCTACCAAAACGTTGTACATCTTCGTAAAGGTCCTTCATCTTGTTAAATTCTTTAATCTTTTCTTGCGATTGTGAATCGTTATATAATTTAATATATGATTTTCTATATTCATCAGCAGCTTCAGATTGTAAAATCATTTTTGCCAAATCCTCTGCTTCAGTTATAATTTGAAGTCGTTCAATAGTTGCAAGCAATAAGCCCACCTCCAACTTTATTTTACCATGTTTTCAGTGAGCATGCGAATGATTGATATTATAAGATAGTTACATAAAAATCTTTAGTTAGCCCGTGACTTTTATTGTTTAATTTTACTACATCAATTTTCACATGATGTACGCCTTTGGATAAATTCTTCATAACAAAAGCAGCTGTATAATACTCCCCTTTCAATTGTCCGTCAACGTAAACAATGATTTTTCCACGTTCTATTTTTTTATTTGTCCCCGAAAAAGATACATTTGGTACAAAGCATTCGACAAATATATCCTTACCATGGACAATATGACGAATAGAAGCATTTTTTGATTTGTCCATCTGATTTGTTTTGCTATTTTCTGATGCCTCAACATTGAATGTTTCCGGTTTTGGTATATTTTGTTTGCATCCACTCATAATTATTAAAAAAAGAGCTAAGTAAATTAAACCTCTCATAATAATCACTCCTTGTCTTTAGCTTCTACAGAACAAGAAGTTTTTACACAAAAAAAAGATACATTTCCGCATTAAAATGTACCTTTTCACCGCGAGTCATTTAGAGTATAAACCTTGAAGCATATTCATCATCATTGATGCCATTTGAAGATTATTGTTTATTTTTTCAACTCTTTGTGGGATTGTTTTTTCAAAATAATGCAAAGAGGCAATTTCAAATTTTTCAATTTCCTCAGGGTGGCGACTTAATTTTCGATACCACATAGGCTGTCTTCTTAATAATTGTTTAAGTTCATTTTTTGAATAAATATATTCGATTATATCTTGTCGCAAACTAATTCCTCCTTCTTAATCTTTTCGGAATGAAAAAGGATTCCTTTGTTCATTTGTTGGTGCAGTTGATTGCTTCTCCCCTTGAAATTGTGCCAGCACTCCTTGTACAGACGCAATGACTTGACTCAAGTTATTGAGATGGTATTGCATTTGATTGGCATCTACCTTTTGAATGATACTTCCAATCTGTTTCATCCATTTCCCATCCGTTTCAGTCTTCTCATTACTTTCTAACGGTGTATCTATGTCACCTTCATCGTTATTTCTGTACTTTTCCCAAAATGGGTCTTCTTCCCCTAGTAAGTACCAATCTTCATAAAAGGACTGTAGTGTATTTGAACCATTTTTCACTTCGGAAATTAGTTTAGGATGTTCCTTAACGAACACTTTAAATTGTTCAACTGTTGGGTGAAGTTTTTTATTCCCCATTATCATTCACCTCATATAGTGTAAAACTTTAATCTATAGTTATATTCTATAGATGGTTATTTTTAATCTTTGTATTTACAATGCCTATAATAATTTATGTAAGGTTCGCGAAAAGGTGAGAACGTTTTAAAGAAACAAAAAAAGCCTTTAAAAACTAAGGCTCTTTTGTTTTGTCATCGTTTGAATTACTTCCACGTTTCCTCAATGAAATTTTGGGTATAATATTTTTGATATACACCAACACCTAGATGCGTAAACTTAGGTTCCAATAACGCCTTCCTATGTCCTTCTGAATTTAACCAGCCCTCTACTGCAGAAGGGGCGTCCATATATCGTGCTGCGATATTTTCACCTGCCAATTGAAAAAAAACATGGGCGGTTTGAAGTCGTTTTTCTAAATTGCCGAATTTCGGAGATTCATGGGAAAAGTAATCTTCAACTGCCATATCTTTACTATGGTTATAGGCTACTTCTGCTGTTTTTTGATCCCAAAGCAATTTATTTAGGTCAAACCTTTTGCGTATGATATTCGTTAAATCAAATATTTGTTTTTCACTGCCTACTTCAATCGCTCTCCAACGAGATTCAACGATTGGTGCGGGATCAATTAATCTTCCCCGATAACTCATCTCATATGGACGCTGCTTAATAAGTGTCTCTTTATCCATAAATCGCACACTCGATAAAGTCCCTTTAAATTTATCGAATGAAAGCTGAGCATAGATTGAACCTAATGGTACGAGAGGTCTCATATTTAAATCTTCTTCCGACAATTCAAACCGGTATGTTCCTTTATCGTATTGCACTGTAATATCAGTATCTAAAAGTAACTTTTGATAGATATCTTGAATTTCTTCGTTAATTTTGAATGGGCTTATATTTGTTTTATTTCCAATGGCATAAATTGTTACAACCGTTCCTTTATAAACTCCAACCTGAAAATAATTGTCTTCATTATTATATATCCACCATTCATAGTCATATGCTGAAGGATCGATTCTGTTTGGTTTACCAAATTTTTTTTCTAATTTACTTGCCGGTTCTCCAATAAAAATAGATATTCCTTTATTTGGCCTTTTATACGGTTCCTTATCAACCTTTTTCTTAAGGGTTTTGTCATTATCAGACATAGGTGTTTCTTTATTGCCTGTCCCATTTAAAATATTATTTTCATTCTCAGGTTTTAAATGAAAATATAAACTGATAATAAATATGATAATTAATACGATAATCACTTTGAAAACTGTACGCAGATCCTTTCCTCCTTCCAATAAATAATTTGTATAGTAAAGGTAAGATTTTTTAAAATATTTAATATGCTCTATATTATTATACATATTATATCATTTAAACATTATGTGTTTGAAGTAAAACAATTGGTTCTTTTCATAAACTTCTCTACGATTTGAAAAATATCAGTTATGGAATTCATGATAATGGTAATCGAGGTGCATAATATGTATATAGATATTCAAGTAGTAATACTACCGATTATTCACAATGTATTCATTGCAAGAATTGGCTTTTTAGACTATTATAAGACATGTGGGAAATTGTGTATGTACTTATAATTTGTTCTTGGAAGTATGAGGAGGGAATAATGATATGAATTTTGAAAATATCGGCATTCAAGCATTTAAAGCGGATTTAAACAGATTAGATGATGTAATGAAGAAATACGGTATGGTTCGTGCGGAACAATGGGATTACGAACGTGCATCATATGACCGTAAATTTATTATTAAAGAAGGTACATATTATCTTCGTGTCCAAGCTTATGCAGTTGAAGGCGATGTAGATACATTCGATGCATTAATGCAATTAATGACACCTATTTTGGGTAAACATTATTATCCACACGGTGTTGAGTATGGTGATGATGAAGTTTATCCTACACATTTAGTAAAGCAATGTGAGCAAATTCTTACAAACTTGAAAAAAGAAATTGAAGCTTTTGCTGAATAATCATACAAAAAACAGTGCAGATTCCTGCACTGTTTTTAATTTAAGTTCCTAATATAGCTTTTATGACAGAAGTCGTTTCTCCTCCATGATAAAATACATATAGAAGAAAATACACGACAACGCCAGTTATTCCAGTAAAGAACCAAATAATACTTGTAATTGGACCAAGTTTGCGGTGAAATGATAATCGATTTTTGTAACCTGTCCACAAAGAAATGATTCCAAACACAGCCCCAATTGTTGCTAATGTAATATGGAAGATTAAAAAAATTGTATAGTATATTTTTATACTATCCGGGCCACCAAATGAAGTATTTCCAATAAATATCGTTCTTGATGCATAAATGATAAAAAATATAACCGCAAAGATGGCAGCTAGTGTCATCATTTTTTTATGCTGATCGATTTTTTTCCTGCGAATTAAGTTCCAACCAATAGCGACAAAAATAGCACTGATTACTATGCATGATGTACTAATTGTTGGTAATATAGGAATTGTCATATTTTCTCCTCACATTTTCATGTTATATGTATAGATAGAGTATATCCTCTATCCTATTTCTACATTATTCAGTCGGTTGTGGATGTTGTGACATCATTAAATTTTTTGTCATTTCCTCTGCTTCTTGCTGATCCTTTTTGAACCATTTATAGAATATACTTGCTAGTACGATTCCATAAATAACTTCCTGAACTAGTTTCATAATAATTGCGCCAAGTTGTTGATCTTCTACTACTGGAAGTTTTGAAAATAACTCTGGTCCGCTTAAGTTAAGGCCAGCTAACGTATCTGTTGGAACACATAACGCCATTGCTTGGAGCCAAAGAGCACCGTTAGAATAGGTCTCATATAATGGTTTTCCAGCAAAGATTAATATCCCACATGCTGGAGTAAGCAATATTGCGCTTGAAAATAAATACCCAACACGTTTTAAGCCGTTTAATTGCTTTTGACCAGGTAATGTATTTATTAATGGCCACCACATAAACAAGGCAAGCAAAAATAGCGACATAGTATATGCACTGTGTGCTGTCTCACTCATTTTTATCTTATCAAATATGAATGGAATATGATAAAACGAAAAAGCCACATTAAATAGAATAACTGCTAGAACTGGATTTGTAAAAAATCGAAAAATCGTTTTTATTACTGGAAGCCTTAAAAATGCTTCCCAAAGCCAATTCGGGATACTTAGCATGAGTAAAGGTGTCATGATCATTAATAAAATTGACATTTGAACCATGTGATAAGTAAACATAATGTGGGCCAAAAGATCAATTGGTGAACCTTTTACCAGGTAGAGCAAAAGCATTGAAATAATGAAATAAATCGCTTGTTTTCGTTTTAACGGTTCACTATTTTTAAAATCTTTTCTCCACTTTGTTGTAATTAAAAAGTATAAAACTGACATAAATAGAATCGTTATAATAAAAAACGGACTCCATAATGCTTGGAAACCAAATATGCTTAAAGGCATTGCCTTCACCTCTTTTTATATTTTGTACAAGTCTACCATCTTTACGTTGTACAAGTAAATGTTGATTCCTCACTTTTCATTATACTTTTGTAAAAACGAATCTTCAATGTTCCATGTTGACAATCTATTGACAGTTTACACATGAGATATATTTCTTCAAAAAAATCCAGTCTTTCGACTGGATTTTTTCTTACCACCATACAATTGTAAAGAATGTTAACAATGTTAAAAATCCGACTAAAGCTCCTGAGAAAAGGAAGAGCTGTGGAGCTTCATGTCCTTTATGGCTCATATGCATAAAATAATATAACTGGAATATTACTTGCACAACTGCCATTAAAAGAATGACCGGAATCGTAAACCATTTTGATAAGTCAGCTGCAACCGCACCGAAAGCTATGAGAGTTAATAAAATCATCAAGACAAATGAAACAACTTGATATTTCATTTCCTCCGCGCTTTTTCTACGACGATAATCATAGTCTACTCTTGGGTTGCCGGTATTTATTTGTTCGTTTGTCATATTCTTATCCCACCATTCCCATTAAGTATACGACTGTGAAGATGAACACCCATACAACGTCAATGAAATGCCAATAAAGACTTGCAACATAAAATTTAGGAGCGTTGTATAGATCCAAACCACGACCTGCATTACGAATCATTAGTGACAAGATCCAACATAATCCAAAAGCAACGTGGGCACCATGGAAACCAACCAAAGTATAGAAGGCTGAACCAAATGCACTGCTAGTAAATGTATGATGGAAGTGATTTACGTAATGATTAAATTCATAAATTTCCGTACCAAGGAATGCAGCACCTAATAGTACAGTTACTAATAACCAAGCTTGCATTTTTTTAAATGCAAAGTTTTTCATGTGATACATTGCATATACACTAGTAATTGAACTTGTCAATAACAGCATCGTTGCAATAAATGATAATGGTAATTCAAATAGGTCTTTTGCATGCGCCATTGATGGGTCAGGCACTTTATCCTTTAAAGCAATATATGTTGCAAATAGGGAGGCGAATAACACCGTTTCGCCGCCAAGGAATAACCAGAAACCTAAAAATTTGTTCTTCCCTTCGAGGGTTGCCTTTTCAGGTGCTTCAGGCCATGTTTTTGGTGTAAACTTCTCTTCAACATGCATTTACGCCTTAACCCCCTTATCGTTATCATCTTCAATTAGTTCTTCTTTATGAATATGGAAACCATGATCATCTTTAAGAGAACGTATTAACATAGATCCTAATGCAATCGCTAATCCAATAATTAACACAGGAATTCCCCAAGTATTTCCTTCATCTCCGTGATACATTGCGCCAAATGCTGCAATAAATAATCCTAATGAAATGAATACTGGCAAAATTGATCCATTTGGCATATGGATGTCACCAAGTGGTTCTGCTGGTGTTAATTCTTTTTTACCTTCCATTTTTTCAATCCACCAAGTGTCAATACCACGAACTAATGGAAGTTGTTTAAAGTTATAGAAAGGCGGTGGTGATGGGATTGCCCATTCAAGCGTACGTCCATCTCCCCAAGGGTCATTTCCAACTCTTTTGTTACGAACAGATGTCACAACAATATTAATTAACATGACAATAACACCGAATGCCATAAACGCTGCACCGATTGAGCTTACTAAGTTACCAGTTTCAAGCCCTTGATTTGGAAGGAACTTCCAAATACGACGTGGCATACCCATTAGACCTAAGAAATGTTGAATAAAGAATGTTAAATGGAAACCAATTAGGAATGTCCAGAAAGTGATTTTTCCTAATGTTTCATTTAGCATTGTTCCAAACATTTTTGGCCAATAGAATTGAGTTCCGGCTAATAATGCGAATACTACACCACCAACAATTACATAGTGGAAGTGAGCTACTACGAAATAAGTATCATGATATTGATAATCCGCTGGCGCAGCTGCAAGCATTACACCTGTTACCCCACCCATTAAGAATGAAGGAATGAATGCTGCTGCCCATAACATTGGCGTTGTAAATTTAATATTACCGCCCCACATTGTTAATAGCCAGTTGAATATTTTCATACCCGTTGGAATAGCGATCGTCATTGTTGCAACCGCAAAGATTGCATTTGCAATATTACCTAGACCAACTGTAAACATATGGTGAGCCCAAACCATGAAACCAAGGAATCCGATCAAGACTGTCGCAAACACCATTGATGAATAACCGAACAATCTTTTTCTTGAGAATACTGCAAAGATTTCCGAGAAAATACCGAATGCAGGTAAGATCAAGATATAAACTTCTGGGTGTCCGAAAATCCAGAATAAATGTTCCCAAATAATTGTATTACCGCCGCCGGCAACTTCAAAGAACTGAGCGCCAAACATACGGTCAAATGTTAACATGAACATCCCTACTGTTAGTGGAGGGAAGGCAAATAAAATTAATGCAGATGTTACAAAAGTTGTCCAAGTAAACATTGGCATACGCATATATGTCATACCTGGCGCACGCATATTAATAATGGTAACTAAGAAGTTAATTCCACCCATTAATGTACCAAAACCTGTGATCTGTAAACCTAATGCGTAGAAATCCACCCCATGTCCCGGTGATGCCAATGACAATGAAGCATATGAAGTCCAACCTGCATCAGGAGCGCCACCTAAGAACCATGATAAGTTAATGAATACTCCCCCAAAGAAAAACAACCAAAATCCTAGTGAGTTAACAAATGGGAACGCAACATCGCGTGCACCGATTTGTAACGGCATGACCGCATTCATAAATGCGAATACAAGTGGCATTGCCGCCAAGAATATCATGGTTGTACCATGCATTGTGAGAACTTCGTTATAAAGACCAGCGCTGACAAAGTTACTATCAGGAAGTGCAAGCTGGATACGAATGATCATTGCTTCAATACCACCGATTAAAAAGAACAATCCCCCTGCAATTAAATAAAGAATTGCGATCTTTTTATGGTCTACTGTTGTTAAATAGTCCCATATGGTAGCACCAAAGCCTTTTTTCTGAGCTTTACTACTCACAGTTAAACCTCCCTTTATGCCTTAATAACCAATTATTGTTGTACTTTTAATCCCATTAAATATTCAGCTAATGCATCTAAATCTTGATCAGACAAGTTTTTAAATGCAGGCATTTTATTTCCTGGTTTATAAGCTTGTGGATCTTTAACCCATTTTTTTATATTTTCTTTATTATGATCTAAGATACCTGCTACACGTTCACGTTCACCAAAATCAGTTAAGTTTGGTGCTCTACGTGCTGCTTCAGGTGTTGAATTATCCGGTGAAACCGCATGACAGCTAATACAAGCTACATCTTTACTCTTAAAGATTTCTTCTCCACGTACGGCTAAGTCAGTGGTCGGTTTTACGCCCTCTTTTCCAACACTTTTCATATCCTTAACCCATTGTGTAAAGTCATCTTGTGACATCGGTTTAACTTTAAAATCCATTAAAGCATGTGACGGTCCGCAAAGTTCAGCACATTTTCCATAAAATACGTCGCCAGCTTCTTTTGCTTTTTGACTATCAAATTTCAGCCAAAATTTATTGACATTATCGACATTCGTATCGATTTTCCCACCAACAGAAGGAATCCAGAATGAATGCTTAACATCGGATGATTTTAAAGAAAAATACACTTTTTGATCAGTAGGAACGACTAAATCTTGACTTGTAACAATTCCTAAGCCAGGATATTCGAATTCCCACCAGTATAGATTCGAGCGAACGTTGACAACCAGCTCTTTTGGCTTACCATCTTTGTCCTTTTTCTCCATTGCAGCCGTATCACCTAAATTGAATGTAGCTGCAACTACTGGTATTGCAAGAACAAGTAATAGAATAATCGGAATAACTGTCCAAATAATTTCAAGAACATGATTTCCTTCCACTTGTTTTGGTATCATGTTTTCTTTTGCTTTTGTCCGGCGGAAGCGAATTATTGCAACAACGAAAATAACTACTACTACAGCAATTACAATTACCATAATGCCAGTACTCAACAACATTAAATCAAATTGCTTTTGAGCTACTTCACCCGCTGGCTTTAGTGTTGATAAGAATGGCTCACCACCACAGCCGGAAAGAGCTAGCGCTAATACAGCAAATACTGAGACTAGACGCCATTTTTTCAGCCATTGTTTCATAGCTTAATCAAACCCCACTTTCATTTTATGTCTTTAGTTAACAAGGACTGTAATATATATGGATTTCTTTAAAAAAGAAAGAATTCCCAAAGTTAAATAACGGTAAAGATTACCATTGCAACAAACAAAATTGTTAGATAATTTAATGAATACACAAACATCATTCTAGCCCATTTTATATCATCTTTCATTTTAAAACCATAAATCCCCATTACTAACCAGCCTATATTAAATAGAGTAGCAATAATAAAGAATGTTATGCCTAATGGTAGAAGAAAAAATGGCAATGGCAGTAAACAGGCCACCCATATTACGATATGACGTTTAGTCACTTCAAACCCTTTTACTACTGGTAACATTGGAATATTTGCTGCACGGTATTCCTCACAACGCTTCATTGCCAAAGCATAAAAATGAGGCGGCTGCCAAATAAACATCATCAAAAAGAGAACCCATGCAATCGTATCTAAATTTGGATCTACAGCTGCCCAACCAATTAAAGGTGGAACTGCACCTGATATACTGCCAACAATCGTATTACTTACATATAAACGTTTAGACCACATAGAATACAAAACAACATAACTGAAAATACCAATAATACCAATTATCCCTGCTGTGATTGATGTCATAAATAAAAGGACTGTTCCAAGTGTAATAAAAGAAAATCCAATCGTTAATACTTTAGCACCGCTCATTTTGCCTGTTACCGTCGGTCTTGATTTCGTCCTACTCATAATAGGATCAATATCACGGTCAATGAAATTATTAATACTGCATGAACCTGCGATAATTAAAGCTGACCCAAGTAAAGTAAGAATGACAATATGTATTGACTCCAAAAAATGTTGATTAGTAAATACTAATGCCAGCCACAGACCAGTAAAAGTAGTTATTAGATTTGAATTAACGATGCCTATTTTAATTAAAGATAAAAAATCTTTAATCGCCGTTGTTTCCGGAATGTTTGTTTTTTCAATATCTATCACTCGACTATTTGACATTCGCTCCCCCCCTCGTTTGAAATAAACAACATATATAATATTACTATAAAACAAATTTTACCGTTTTTCTATAATCCAGCGAATTTTCGCTAATTGTTCACTTTTACCCTTATTATGTACCTTGTTTTATTATATATGTCATTCTTCTAGTTTCAGTTTACCACAATCTCCGAAAAATAGACTTTTAATATAGGCAGAAGAGATTTTTTCTCCATCAATTCCATATTAAAACATATCTTTATTATTTTTTGTGAATAATTTTCGACGGTTTTATGTCTATTTTGTGTCGTGAATTATTCATATACTAGAACCGATCTCATTTTCTATAAGATTTTTTAATTCAGGATTAGCCAAATTTGTTACATTATTAAAATGATGAATGAATTGTAACATTTTATCGGTTGTCTTTTTTAAGGCTTTTAGGTACTATCATTAAGTGTATTAGATTAATTCATATCGGTTGGACATCATACTTTATTATGATCTTTTGGTCATATGAAATATTAGGTAAGTAGGTGAAAAAATTGCGTCGAGGATTAAAATGGTTAGCAATCTTAACGACGCTAGGAATGCTTTTCGTCTTGATCGGTGGAGCATTAGTTACAAAAACCGATTCCGGTATGGGATGCGGGAGATCTTGGCCACTTTGTCATGGTCAACTCTTACCAAGCCACATAACGATGAAGACTTTAATTGAATTAGCACATCGCTTTGTATCAGGTGGTGTAGGAATTCTATTACTAATTTTATCGGTTTGGTCATGGAAAGCTATCGGCCACAAGCGCGAAACAAAATTTCTAGTGATTTTATCTTTATTCTTTTTAATATTACAAGCACTTATTGGGGCAGCCGCAGTTGTTTGGGGACAATCTAGTTTTGTGTTAGCATTGCATTTTGGTATATCACTTATTTCATTTGCTTCGGTGTTCCTGTTAACATTATTAATATTTGAAGTGGATCAAAAATTTGATGCCTCAAAAGTTGTTTTTGATAAGCGAATGAAGTTTCATATTATCGGGGTTACAATTTATAGTTATATTGTCGTTTACACAGGTGCCCTTGTTCGTCATACACTCTCAAGTTTAGCGTGCAGGGACTGGCCATTTTGCTTAAACGATTCGATCTCCCTTCCAACAAACATGTACCAATGGGTTCAAATGGGACATCGTTTTGCTGCAGGTATTATTTTTCTTTGGATCGCATATATAACATATTTAAGCTTTAAAAATTACAGAAATCAGCCTGTTATCTATAAAGGTTGGTTCATAGCCTTTATTCTTGTCTGCTTACAAGTAATTGCAGGAGCTCTTATTATCGTTACAAGATTAAACCTATATATCGCACTTGCACATGCATTATTTATCTCCTGCCTTTTTGGCTTGCTAAGTTATTATCTATTATTGATCGGTAGAAGTAATAAAAATATGGAATAACTAGAAAAAATATAAAAAATAAAACACGTACAGACAACTGTACGTGTTTTATTTTTTATATTTTTTCTAGTTCTATTAAAAGATCATTTGGACTAATGGATTCCCCGTTTTGGACAAATATCTCTTTGACCACTCCGGAGAATGGCGCTTGGACAGTTGTTTCCATTTTCATCGCTTCGGTAATCATGAGGTGATCACCAGCATTGACTCTATCTCCTTTACTAACCATCACTTTAATAACCGTCCCTGGCATAGTTGCCCCGATTTGTTGTTCATTTTTCGGGTCAGCTTTTACCTTATTTGCTACAGTTGATTTTATACTTTCATCTTTAATTATTATTTCACGTGGCTGGCCATTTAACTCAAAATACATAATTCTCGTTCCATCTCTTCTAGGTTGTCCGATTGAAACTAATTGAACAAAAAGTGTTTTTCCTTTTTCTATTTCTACCTCAATTTCCTCGCCCAGTCTCATACCATACAGGAATGTTGGTGTATCAATGACGGAAACATCACCAAATAGTTCAACGGTTTTCACATAATCTAAAAATACTTTAGGATATAAAGCGTAAGAAATCGTTTCGTGGTCATTAACTTCCCTGCCTATTTCTTTAGACAATGTGTCTTTAAGACTGGAAAGATCAACACTCTCCATTAATTCTCCTGGACGAATGCTAATTGGATTTCTATCCTTTAAAATCACTTTTTGTAGCTCTTTTGGAAATCCACCGACTGGTTGCCCTAAATATCCTTGAAACAATTCCACAACTGAATCTGGAAAGTCTATTTTTAATCCACGTGTATAGACATCTTCTTCAGTTAGATTATTTTGCACCATAAATAAAGCCATATCTCCAACTACTTTTGAAGAAGGGGTTACCTTTACTATATCCCCAAACATACGGTTTACAATTTGGTACATTTCTTCCACTTCATCCCAACGCTCTCCAAGCCCTACTGCTTTCGCCTGTTGCATGAGATTGCTATATTGTCCACCCGGCATTTCATGTCGGTACACTTCTGTGTGTGGTGAATTCATTCCACTTTCAAAGTCACTATAATATTTTCTTACGTCTTCCCAATAATTTGTAAGCTTTTCCGCGGCATCAATATTTATTTTCGGTTTTCTTTCTGTTCCTTCCAATGCATAATATAATCCATTTAAACTGGGCTGTGATGTTAAGCCCGCCATTGAATTTAGTGCTACATCTACAATATCCACACCCGCATCAATGGCTTTCGCATATGTGTAAAGTCCATTCCCACTTGTATCATGTGTATGCAAATGAATTGGAATATCTATTGTTTCTTTTAATTCAGATATAAGTTGATAAGCTGCTTGTGGTTTTAATAGACCAGCCATGTCTTTAATAGCAAGAATATGTGCTCCTTGATTTTCTAACTCTTTTGCCAAGTTTTTATAGTATTGAATATTATATTTAGTTCTTATAGGGTCATTGATGTCACCAGTGTAGCAAATTGCTGCTTCGGCAATTTTTCCGGTTTGTCTAACAGCATCAATGGCAACTTCCATTCCTTTTATCCAATTCAAACTATCAAATATTCTAAAAACATCAATTCCCGCATCTGCAGACAGTTTGGCAAATTCGCGAATAATATTATCCGGGTAATTTTTATACCCTACCGCATTTGAACCTCTAAAAAGCATTTGAAAAAGAACATTTGGAACCCTTTCTCTTAATTCCTTCAAACGCTGCCATGGGTCTTCCTTTAAAAATCGATATGCCACATCGAATGTAGCTCCTCCCCACATTTCTAAAGAAAATAGTTCTGGAAGTAATTTAGAAGTCGGTTCGGCGATTTTTCTAATATCCTGTGTTCTTACACGTGTTGCGAGTAATGATTGGTGGGCATCACGAAATGTTGTATCAGTCAATAATACTTCTTTTTGCGATTTAATCCACTTTACTAATCCATCAGCGCCATCACGGTCCAGTATTTGTTTTGTACCAGGAGCTGATTCTTCCACGAGACTAACTTTTGGTACTCTGTTTTTGGGATATAATGGCTTTTCTTTATGCTCAATTCCCGGAAATCCATTAATCGTAACATTGCTAATATAAGAAAGCATTTTCGTTCCGCGGTCACGGCTGGCAGGAAAGTCAAAAAGTTCCGGAGTTGAGTCAATAAAAGAAGTGTCATACTCACCCGTAATAAAATTTTCATGTTTCACTACATTAATAAGGAAAGGTATATTTGTTTTTATTCCCCTAATTCTAAATTCCTTCAGATTTCGTACCATTTTTGCTACCGCTTTTTCAAATGATGGAGCTGATGTAGATAATTTTACTAATAGGGAATCATAAAATGGTGTAATAACTGCTCCTTGGAAGCCATTTCCTGCATCAAGTCGTACACCAAAACCACCACCGGAACGGTAAGCCATAATTTTCCCGGTATCAGGCATGAAATGATTTAATGGATCTTCAGTTGTTACCCTAGATTGAATAGCAAAGCCATTGATCGTGATTTTATCCTGTTCCGGAATACTCACAATTTCGCTATGTAATTGATGGCCTTCCGCAATTAAAATTTGAGACTGAACAATATCAATGCCAGTGATCATTTCCGTGATTGTGTGTTCTACTTGGACACGTGGATTAACTTCAATAAAATAAAATTCATTGTCCGCTACTAAAAATTCCACCGTACCAGCATTCACATAATTGACGTTTTTCATTAAATTAACTGCTGCTTGGCAAATATCCTTTCGCAACTCTTCAGTAAGCGATACACATGGTGCTACCTCAACTACTTTTTGGTGGCGTCTTTGAACAGAACAATCCCTTTCAAATAAGTGAACTATATTACCTTTTGAATCACCTAATATTTGAACTTCAATATGTTTAGGATTTTTAATAAATTTTTCTACATAAACCTCATCATTTCCAAATGCGGCTTTTGCTTCTGACTTAGCGCGATTAAATGCTTCAGTCACTTCCTCGGCATGATTAACAATCCTCATCCCACGACCGCCACCGCCTAATGATGCTTTAATGATAAATGGATATCCATGATGCTGACCGAATTTTTGTACTTCTTCAAGAGAAGAGACTGGACCGTTACTACCTGGAATAACTGGAATATTGGCAAGAATCGCTTGCTCCTTCGCTTTAACCTTATCACCAAACATATCTAAGTGATTTGTATTTGGACCAATAAAAGTTATTCCCTCTTCTACACAACGTTTTGCAAATTGAATGTTTTCAGAAAGAAATCCATACCCCGGGTGGATGGCATCTACATTTGAACTTTTCGCAATTTCAATAATTCCTTCAATATCTAAATAGGCATCTATTGGTTTTTTCCCTTCACCAACTAAATATGCTTCGTCCGCTTTGTAACGATGATAAGATCCCGAGTCTTCTTTAGAATAAATGGCTACCGTCCGAATATTTAATTCTGTACACGCTCGAAAAACTCGAATCGCTATTTCTCCTCTGTTCGCTACCAATACCTTTTCAATTTTTTTCATACAGTATGTCTCCCCTTTGCATGATCTTCGATGGATTAGTAATTGTAAATTAATGTACCTTAAATCCACGATTATTAAATTTCGAATTTACAAAAGTAGTAGTCTCTTCTTTTTTCTTATACTTATCTTCATACTTTACAAACATTGATACATTGACTAACACACCTAATGAAGCTGATAAAAGAAGCAGTGAAGAACCGCCATAACTAATCAATGGTAATGGAACCCCTGTAATGGGTATTAATCCCGACACCCCTCCTAAATTAATAAAGGTTTGAATACCAATCATACTTGAGATTCCGATTGATAGTAGACTTCCAAATGGATCTCTGCATTTTACCCCTATATATATTCCTCTTAAAACGAGGTAGGATAAACCAATAATGACAAAACCCACGCCAAAAATTCCTAGCTCTTCCGCAATGATAGCCATAATAAAATCAGTATGTGGCTCGGGAAGATATCCAAGCTTTTGAACGCTTTGTCCAAGACCTAACCCCTTCACACCACCAGACCCTAAGGCCAAGTATGAATTGTATAATTGAAACCCTTCATCTGCTTGACTTTTGAAAGGGTCCATATAACCCGTAATCCGTGCCATTTTATTTTTTGTAAATATTTCATCCTTTTTTAATAAAAATACGGGAGAAAGGAGTAAGACAACAATTAATCCCAAACTTAAAAGTTTCATCATCGTCTTCATTTTCATTCCCGAACAAAGCAAAATCGTTAGTCCTATTGCAAAAATTATGGAGGCAGTACCAAAATCAGGCTCAATCGCTATCAAGAAACAAACAAAGATTAAAAATAATAAAGGTGGAATGACTCCTTTATTAAATTGATCAATATAAGACTGCTTTTTCGCATAAACTGCAGATAGGTATATGATTACACTTAACTTTACAAACTCTGATGGCTGAATCATGCTTGTCCCGATTTTAAACCAGCTTTGAGCATTATTTGAGTTATGACCAAACAGGCGAATCCCGATAAGAGCTGCAACAGATATAAGCATAATCGTTCCAAGAAACTTATTGCTTTTATATATTTTATATGGAAAAAAAGCGGTAATGATAAAAGCAATTAGTGACAATATGAAACTTTTTAATTGTTTCATATAAAAGAAATCGCTGCTATAACCGTATTTTTGTACAGCAACCACCATGCTTGCACTGTATATCATGACTAATCCAAATAAACATAAAAGTATGTACACGATGACAAGTGAATAGTCATAAGACTTTAAGATTTTTTTTAACATAATAACCTTCCAATCCTTTAGTCTATTAAAAGATATTCTTCAATAATTTTTTATTTCCTGCTTATCAAAAGAAATTTAAAAAAAGTATACAGAAAAAATAACTCTTTACTCCTATTTTACAAAAAAACTCAAACAATTTCTGTGAACTGTTTGAGTTTTTTAATTATGATTTTTTTGTGGATGCTTCATGTAAGGCAGTAAGTTCTCGTTCTAATGAATCGAGTAGTTCCTTACCATCCTTCTCTTCCACCAAGCCTAGTCTGACTGCAAAATCTATTTCACGGGATAGGCCAAACATTTGTGTATCCAATACTTCTTCATATAATGGACATTGGGGCATCGTTAAATTATCCATTTGGACTTTAATTAAGCGCAAAATTTTCTCTGCGTCCACCCTTAAAAGAGAATAGGCTTTTTCCCGGTGATCCATTTTAATTTCAGACGCCATATAGATCCCCCCAATTTACGAACAAATAGACAATCTTATCTAAAAATTTTACTCTGAAAATAAGCAAAATGCAAGGATTAAGAGTATTAATTTTCATACCTTTATTTTCTCATATAATTTTGTTTTAGGAAACTTTTTTCATTATGAAAACGTTAGGAAAATGTGACAAGTTCATTTTTTCAGAGTATACTTTTACTATGTAAGGAGGCAAAATAGATGATTATTCCAATTAAAGGAAATATTAAATTTCCAATTACTTTAGATGCCGGGACTTGGATATTTGATGACCGTAAATTAGACTTAACTACATATTTTGATAATAAGAATACGGGTATTGACGAGGATGAAGAATATACAAAAAGTGTTGGTAAATTTTTTGATCGTGAAATTAAAGAAGGCGCTATTTCACCTCCAACACTAAAATCTGAAAAGAGATTTTTGAAAGAAAGACTTTTAACTGGTACATTCGGCATTAAATTTGAACCTTTTTTAAAAAATGCTGAACCTCTCGAAAGTGCTACTACACTTATAATTGAAACAAACGATGAAGAGGTACGAATCCCTATCAGTGAAGCATATGACCTTATTATTGCTTTTTCAAAAGAAGGGAAAGCTCTAAAAGAGGATGGACCAGTGCATATTTTATTTGAAGACGGTTCTAATAAAGATCAACCAATAAAATATGTCAAAGGTTTTCGCGTAGAGTAATCTTTAATATGTTATTGCAGCAACAGAATGGTCAACAAACCATTCTGTTGTGTATTTAACGATAGTATGAAATTCATCTTAATTTAATTTTTATAGAAGGTCCGCCGCCAATTGAGCTAATCCAGATCTTTCTCCTTTCATTAATTTAATATGTCCCGCTACAGCTTGATCCTTAAACTTTTCAAGTACATATGTCAATCCGTTATTGTATTCGTCTAAATATGGATGATCAATTTGTTCAGGATCGCCCATTAATACAATTTTACTTCTTTCTCCCACTCTTGTTAAAATCGTTTTTACTTCATGCTTCGTTAAATTTTGAGCTTCATCAATGATAATAAACTGATCCGGTATACTTCTTCCACGTATATAGGTTAAAGCTTCCACTTCAATTGACCCCATCCCCGCTAAAATAGCTTCTAATTCACCTGGTTTTTTTGTATTAAATAGATATTCCAAATTATCATAAATCGGTTGCATCCAAGGTCTTAATTTCTCTTGTTTTTCACCAGGTAAATATCCCAAATCTTTTCCTACTGGTACGATTGGACGTGCGACAAGTAGTTTTTTGTAGGAATGTAGATCTTCGGTTTGCATCAATCCGGAAGCCAGTGCAAGAAGTGTTTTTCCAGTGCCCGCTTTCCCAATCATTGTTACAAGATTAATGTCTTGTCTAAATAGTAATTCCATCGCCATGGTTTGCCCGACATTTCTTGGTTTAATTCCCCAAATTGGCTCATGGTTATAAACTAATTTTCGTACGACCTTGCCAGTTTTATCAACAATTCCAATCGCCGAAGATGAACTTCCTAACGCATCTTTCATAATTAAAAATTGATTGGGGTAGAAAGGATGATGTGTAATTTCCGATAAAGCTAATTCGCCTTTTTCATAAAATAAATTCAATAAATCAATATTTATATAAATTTCGAGTAACCCTGTATATATATGATCAATTTCCACCACTCGGTCGTTTAAAAAGTCTTCTGCTTGTAAACCTAGCGCATCAGCCTTAACACGTACTAGTGCATCTTTACTTACTAAAATGACAGGCCTTCCATTTTCCTTCGTAGCCTCCTCTATAGATAAATTCTTTGCTACAGCCAATATTCGATTATCATTAGTTTTTTCAATAAATATATCTTGTAATTGTTGAAATGATCGATGATTTAATTCGATTCTAAGTACCCCACCATTTTCAAGTGGAATCTTTTCATGGAGCTTTCCTGCTTTTCTAAAGCTGTCAATCAATTTGGATACTTGTCTGGCATTACGTCCAATTTCATCCATATACCTTTTTTTCGAATCAACTTCTTCTAGCACAACAGCCGGAATGACGATTTCATTATCTTCAAAAGAAAATATGGCATTCGGATCCTGTAATAAGACATTTGTATCTAATACATATATTTTCTTCAAATTGATGCCTCCTGCTCCTTATTGGATTATTGTATAATATGAACTTTTTCTACTTCCTGTTCATTTGAAGTGGACGGACATTGCTAAAATATATGAACAAATGAATAAAGATAGAAGAAAATTGCACACTAATTAAAGAAAAGCGGAATCGCCTTGGTCAGCCCCGACAAGCAAATGTTCAAAACCAAAGGAAGTCCGCTCTTTGACTTCATTTGGTTTAGGTTATTTGACCTCGAGGGGCTAGGCGATGCAGCTAGACATCTAGAAAAGCGGAATGGATTGGAGTACTTTGAGAATAGATTAAATGAGGTGAATGTAGTTGAAAAAAATAGGATTGCTTCTTTGTACTACTATTTTATTAAGTGCATGTGCAAACAATGAGGCTGGACAAAGAAAAAATAGCAATAATATCACTCCAAGAACGATATCTGTTAAAGATAGCAATATTAAAAGTGTCGACAGAAAAACAGGACAACAAATTTCACAACGACTTGTAGACCTTGCCGTCAGCGTACCTAACGTGAAAGATGCAACAGCAGTAGTATTCAGTAATTATGCTCTTGTTGGGATTGATGTTGACGATAATATTGATCGTTCTAGAGTTGGATCCATTAAGTATTCGGTTGCAGAAAGCTTAAAACATGATCCATACGGCGCAAATGCAATTATCGTTGCCGATCCTGATTTTACGCAGCGTCTTCGTGAAATTGGACAAGATATTCGTGATGGTAAACCTGGGCAAGGAATTATCCATGAACTTGCAGATATTGCAGGAAGACTGATGCCAGAAATACCGAAAAATATCATAGAACCAAAAAATCCGCAAGGCGGTACGGAAACACCTAAACAAGAATTAAATCAATCGGAAGATAATAAACTTGAAAAAGAGCAAGAAAACCAATCAAATAATAAAAAATAAAGAAATACAAACCGAAAATTTCCTCACTTTCATTTCCATGTTATACTAAAAAAAACGGTTTAAACTCGGGGTGTAACTGAATGAAAGTAAAATGTATTTTATGCGAAAAAATAAATGATATAAATGACGATTCCATTATGGCAAAACGACTTCGCAATCGTCCAATTCATACCTATATGTGCGATGAATGTTATCAAAGAATAACTGAGAAAACGACTGCAAGAATCGCTTCACGACAAGAATCCGAATCACATAACGAATCTAATGATATATAGAATAAAAAAAACAAATCCACCAATTAGGTGGATTTGTTTTTTATGCATCATTTTGCGCTTCATCTTTTTTGTAATTGTACCTGCGAATTTTATAAATTATTAAAATAAGGGCAGCAACTACGAGTCCTTCTGTAATTGGAAGAAATATCGCTAAAAAGGTTAAAATCGTGCAACCAAATGCTAAAAACAAATAGATTAAAATTGATTTTAACACTGGAAGCTTTTGAGCAAAACCCAATTTATAAACGACAATACATAAAGCTACAATAGTCAAATAAAGCATCCACATTCCTAGTTTAGGAAATTCATCCACTCGATACAAGCCTGCGAAAAAGGAAAGATGTTCCTGCACATTAACCTCTGGCACATTAGACTCCCTTTCTAGAAATTAGTTTTTAGTTCGTTTCTGCATATTTCATTTTTTTAGCAGCTTTTTCACGTTCATTTTTGTTTAGTATTTTTTTACGTAAACGAATAGACTCAGGTGTAACCTCACAGTATTCATCATCATTTAAATATTCAAGTGCTTCTTCTAATGACATAATGCGTGGTTTTTTAATAACTGATGTTTGATCTTTAGTCGCTGAACGAACGTTCGTTGCATGTTTCACTTTCGTAATGTTCACGGTAATATCATTTTCACGAGTATTCTCACCAACGATCATACCTTCGTAAATTTCTGTACCTGGTTCAACAAATATTGTCCCTCTATCCTCTACTTGCATGATACCATATGTTGATGCTTTCCCTGTTTCCATGGAAACAAGCACACCTTGGTGGCGGCCACCAACACGACCTGGCTGCATCGGTTGATAACTATCGAAAGTATGATTAATAATTCCATAGCCACGAGTCAATGTCATGAAATCAGTAGAATAACCGATTAATCCACGAGCTGGTACATTAAAGATTAAACGCACTTGACCGTTTCCGTTATTGACCATATCAAGCATTTCACCTTTGCGAGAACCAAGTGATTCAATAATACTTCCTGTATATTCTTCAGGAATATCAATTTGTACCCTTTCAATTGGTTCACATTTAACACCGTCAATTTCCTTAACAATAACAGAAGGTTTTGATACTTGCAATTCGAAACCTTCACGACGCATATTTTCTATTAAGATAGAAAGATGAAGTTCACCACGGCCGGAAACAATCCAAGCATCAGGGGAATCAGTATTTTCAACTCTTAAACTCACGTCTGTTTGCAATTGAGCACGAAGACGTTCTTCAATCTTCCGTGATGTTATATATTTACCTTCACGACCTGCAAACGGGCTATTATTGACAATAAACGTCATTTGTAGTGTCGGTTCATCAATGCGTAATGGTTGTAGAGGTTCTTGATGGTCAATTGGACAAACTGTTTCCCCAACATTAATATCCTCCATACCGGAAACTGCTATAAGGTCACCCGCATGTGCTTCTTGAATTTCCTGACGTTTTAATCCGAAGAAACCGAAAATTTTAGATACCCGGAATTGTTTTACCGTCCCATCCAATTTCATTAATGCAACTTGTTGTCCCACATGCATCGTACCACGGAAGACGCGTCCAATTCCAATTCTACCTACATAATCATTATAATCTAATAAGGCAACTTGGAATTGTAAAGGCTCTTCTCTCGTATCAGCAGGGGCTGGAATATGATCAATAATTGTATCAAATAAGACTTGCATATTCTCGTCTTGTTTAGTTGGATCATTGCTTGCAGTACCATTAATACCAGATGCATAAATAACAGGAAATTCTAATTGATCTTCGTTTGCATCCAGCTCGATAAATAATTCAATCACTTCATCAACAACTTCTTCTGGACGAGCAAAATCACGGTCAATTTTATTTACAACTACGATCGGAGTTAAATTTTGTTCTAATGCTTTTTTTAGAACGAAACGTGTTTGAGGCATACATCCTTCATATGCATCAACGACTAGTAGAACCCCATCAACCATTTTCATAATACGTTCCACTTCTCCGCCAAAATCAGCGTGTCCAGGTGTATCCATAATATTAATTTTAATATCTTTATATTGAATAGCGGTATTCTTCGCTAAGATTGTAATACCTCTCTCACGTTCAATATCATTAGAATCCATTGCCCGTTCAGCTACTTGTTCATTTGAACGAAATGTTCCAGATTGCTTTAATAGCTGATCGACAAGCGTTGTTTTCCCATGGTCAACGTGTGCAATAATTGCTATATTACGTAAATCTTCTCTTATTTTCAAAAGTGGTTCCTCCTGCCTTTATGACCGTCAATGTTAGTATAACTATAACTTACGTATTATATCATAGTTATTTATAAATCACCACTTATGCATTATTTCCAACTTCACTTTGCAAAGTAAGGTTTTTAAAGTAAAATGAAAATGATATTTTTATTAGCCTTATTGAAGGAAACCTGTAGGAGGCAATTTATATGAAAGATATAAAATGGATTTTCATTCTGTTCGCTACACTTGCGGCCGCCTCAATGATTGGCATCGGAGTAGCAATAGGGGAAAGAAGTATCATCGGTATTATTCTATGTATTCTTGTTCTTATTCTCGTTATGGGGTATGGATTCAAAACAAAAGCAAAAATGCGTGAAGAAGGACGATTATAAAGGATGTAAAAATAACAATAGCTACCTCTCATTTGAGGTAGCCTTATTTATTCATTTGCTAAAAAATACTTGTTTAATATTTCCTTATGGAGTCCAACATTACTGACAAATACCGTACCACTCTCTAATAATTGCAAAGGGTCGCCTTTAACCGTCGATAGTTTTCCACCTAATTCTTCTATTAAAAGTTTTCCAGCCGCAAAATCCCAAGGAGCAAGGCGCATTGCAATGTATGCATCAAGCCGGCCCGTTGCAACATACGCAATTTCAAGTGAGGCTGCACCTAACGATCTTGTAGCACGTGAATCATGGACTAATCGATGTAAATTCGAGATCGGAATGTGTCGATTGGAAATAATCCAAGAAGAGTTGATCCCGATAATGGCATCTTCAACTTTCGTATCAGCCAGTTTAGGAATCGGAACTTCGTTAAAAAAGGCGCCTTTTCCTACTTCAACAAAATAAAGTTCATCTTGAACTACGTCATAAATATATCCTAGCTTGCCTTTTCCATTCTCATAAATTCCAATAGAGATGGCAAAATTTCTTTGTTGGTGGACAAAATTCACTGTACCATCGATCGGATCGATAATCCACAACACTCCATTTGTGTCGTTAATTTTCTTACCATGTCCTTCTTCACCAATAATGTGATGCTCAGGATAATGTTCCTGAATATTTTTCACAAAAAAAGACTCAGTCTCTTTATCTATATTAGTAACTAAATCATTGCGATCTGACTTTGTTTCTATGTCTAATGTTTTTTTAAAAGAATCAATGATATTTATTCTTGCTTCCTTTAGCCACTTTCTAACATATGTATCAATTTGCTCCCAATTCGTCATGGTCATATCCCCCATCACATCTTCGACTTAACTTATTGTATCATTAGCTTAAAGGAAAAAATTATGTAATTCAAGAAATTAACATTATATTTAACTCCATAAAAACGAACCCCATCTGTGATGAGGAACAGGGAGTCCGTAAATCTACTTAAGAAACACTCCTACATTGCTTTCATCCTTAATAATTCTTCCCGTATTTTTTCAAGTTTCTTTTTTGTTAAATCCTTTTTCTTAAGGTCATTATCTTGAATTGCTTCAAAAAGGACAGCTAGCTCATAGTCCATTTCTAATCTAAGTACAGCTATACGTTGCTGATCAAATTTTTTCTTTTTCGAAGTATTCATTACTTGTTTCATGAACTTCACATCCTTTCACTTGTTTTGCCTTTGTTAAATAACTAAATTTTCAGATATCACTTTCTACATCATATGATTTTTTACTAATCATGCAACTAAAATGTGTAATTGCCTAAGTAATTTCATTTTAGGAAATTTGTCGATTATGATAAAATAAGGTCAACTGTATGAAAGATGATAAGTGGAGGTTCTTTTATGAAATTCCCTCGTTTTTTAAATCGGGACTGAACTATAAAACGCCTGCCGTTGCTATCTTTTACCCAATCTAAAAAATGAATAAACGTTATGAAGGAGATTATAAACAATGCAATTCGTAGGTTTCACAAAGAACGATTTTGACACGTTTAATATAGAAGGTCTCGACGCAAGAATGAAAGCGATCGAAGAACGAATTCGACCAAAATTCCGGGAAATCGGTCAATTATTAACGAACGAACTTTCCGTAAGTATAGGGGAAGAAATGTTCTTGCATATAGCCAAACATGCACGTCGGACGGTAAATGCTCCAAAAGATACTTGGTTGGCAATCTCGGGAAACAAGCGTGGTTATAAACAACACCCACATTTTCAAGTTGGATTGTTTGACGACCATGTTTTCATTTGGTTAGCGTTTATTTACGAATTACCGAATAAAGAGGAAATTGCAAAGATGTTTTTGAAGAAATTGAAAACGATTAAAACGTCCATTCCTAATGATTTCGTTGTTTCACAAGACCATATGAAAAAGAGTGCAACTTCATTAAAAGAAATCGACTTGAAAAAGGCGCTTGAACGTTTCCGTGACGTCAAGAAAGCGGAATTCCTGATTGGACGGCAAATTGCAGCCAATGATCCAATTTTAACGAACGGCGCCGAATTTATGGACGTTGTTAGAAATACGTTTGAAACACTTATCCCATTATATAAATTACCGTATAAATAGAATATCGTTGCTAGTATGATAAAAAGGGGAAGGAGCAGAATAAAACTCCTCCCTCCTTTTTGTCAACGCCCCAAAAAGGTTTTATTTTCACATTTTTATTATGTTACCAGGCTCAGATTCCTTTAGTCTTTTTACAACTTGATAAGAGGAATAACTACTTTCTCTTTCAAATTCATTACAGTATTTTTTTTCATCCGCTTTTCCAGGGACAATCTCTTTAAATCGTCGATACTTGTCCATTAGTTCTTCACGTTTTATTCCTTTTTCATAAGCCTTTTCAATTGCCTCAAAAAATTGGATCACTTCTATAACCTCAGTTGTTGACCAATCCATTGAGAAAGGATATTGATATTCCATTTCTACACCGACTTTCTAGTTGTTCTTTACGATTACTTTTCCCATTTTTTCCGAATTTCATTAGCATCATGGATCATTCGTGAAATTAGTTCCTCTACACTTGGAACATCATCAATTAACCCCATTACTTGTCCTGCCCATGCAAATCCATTATCTGCATCTCCATTATATATATAATTTTTATTTGCTTGTCCACTAATATAGTTTTTAAGTTTTTCATATCCACCATTATTTTTTTCAATTTCTAAAATCTGCTCTGTCCATTGATTCGTAATTGCTCGTCCTGGTGCACCTAAACTACGTTTTATAACGGTTGTATCTGTTTCCTTTCCTTTAACAATCGCTTGTTTATAAAGCTCATTTGCATGAACGCACTCTTTCGTTGCAATAAAGCGTGTCCCCATTTCAATTCCTTCAGCACCTAAACTTAAGGCAGCCATTAATCCTCTGCCATCACCAATTCCACCGGATGCGATGACCGGGATTGAAACAGAATCAACAACTTGTGGAATCAATACTAATGAACCTATATCGTCTTTTCCTAAATGGCCACCACCTTCTTGACCTACCACCATAACTCCATCCGCACCTAATTCTTCTGCTTTTTGAGCTTGTCGTTTAGCGGCTACAAGCACTAATTTTTTTACATTTGACCCTTCTAAGTATTGAAAAAAAGGTGTAGGATTTCCACCTGTTACGGATACTACTGCTACTTTTTCATCGATAGCCACATCTAAAAAGTCAGTGTAAGGTCTTCCATGTTGCCCGATGGCAAAATTGACTCCAAACGGCAAGGAAGTTAATTGTTTCACTTTCTGAATTTCTTTACGAAGGGCCTCTGGACTTTCTAAAGACATCGCAGTAATTTGCCCTAACCCTCCCGCATTAGATACAGCCGCGGCCAATTCTGAGTAGGCTAAATAGGCTAACCCTCCCTGAATAATCGGGTATTTAATATTAAGTAAGTCGGTAATCCTAGTATTCCAATTCATATGTATTCACTCCTCAAAATCATTAACATTATATAATACTTCTTCAATTTACTGATATTTTCCTTTCGTTAAGAAGAAACTATTTTCAAGGATAAAGTTAAATGCTATAATTTCTTTTGTTTTAATTAATTTCGCTGCTTGAGATATAACATTAAAAGAGGTGTAAAGTTCATTGTCACAATTTGAAACTCCCTTATTCACTGGATTAATTGAACACGCTAAAAAGAATCCAGTTCAGTTCCATATTCCCGGACACAAAAAAGGCACAGGAATAGATCCTGAATTTCGTCAATTTATAGGAGATAATGCATTATCGATAGACTTAATTAATATTGCTCCTTTGGATGATCTCCATCAACCAAAAGGGATGATTCAAAAAGCTCAGGAATTAGCTGCGCAAGCCTTCGGAGCTGATCATACATTTTTTTCCGTTCAAGGGACGAGCGGCGCTATTATGGCAATGATTATGACAGTCTGTGGACCCGGCGATAAAATTATTGTCCCTCGGAATGTTCATAAATCAGTCATGTCTGCCATTGTTTTCTCAGGTGCTATCCCTATATTTATTCATCCGGAAATTGATCCAATTTTAGGAATATCACACGGGATCACGACTGATTCTGTTTCAAAAGCTTTGCAACAAAATCCAGATGCAAAAGGTGTATTAGTTATTAATCCAACTTATTTCGGAGTTGCTGCTGATTTGAAGAAAATTGTAGAAATTTCCCATTCCTATCAAGTGCCTGTACTCGTAGATGAAGCGCATGGAGTTCATATCCATTTTCATGACGAACTTCCTATTTCAGCAATGGCAGCAGGAGCGGACATGGCAGCAACAAGTGTTCATAAATTAGGTGGATCGATGACGCAGAGCTCTGTATTAAATGTAAAAGATGGTTTAGTATCTTCTAATCGCGTATCAACAATATTAAGTATGTTAACGACTACATCCACCTCGTACTTATTATTAGCATCTCTTGATGTGGCAAGAAGGAGACTTGCTACACAAGGAAAAGAATTGCTGGATAAAACAATTCAACTAGCCCAATCCGTTCGTGGTAAGATTAATGAGATTGATCATTTATACTGTGTTGGAAAAGAAATATTAGGAACAAAAGCAACATTTGATTATGATCCAACTAAACTAATCATCTCTGTAAAAGATCTCGGAATAACTGGATATGATGCCGAAAAGTGGCTTCGTGAAGTGTATAATATCGAAGTTGAACTTTCAGATTTATACAATATTCTCTGCCTTATTACACCTGGCGATTCCGAAGTTGAAACAAATCTGCTAATAAAGGCACTTCAAGAGCTGTCAGACCAATTTTCACATCTTTCAGGGACTGTAAGTCCTCAGGTGATGCTACCGGATATTCCTGTTCTGGCTTTAACACCTCGTGATGCATTTTATGCAGAGACCGAAGTCATCCCTTTTGAACAATCTGCAGGAAGAATCATCGCTGAATTTATTATGGTTTATCCACCAGGAATCCCTATTTTTATACCAGGAGAAATTATTACGGAAGAAAATTTAAAATATATTCGCAAAAATATAGAAGTTGGTCTACCAGTACAAGGTCCAGAAGATTTTGATCTTAAGTCACTTCGTGTTATTAAAGAGCATAAAGCAATAAAATAAAGCTTTCTCCACTTGGAGAAAGCTTTTCTAATGGTTTATTCCTTTTCTTTTTCTATCTGATCTTTATGACAGTTAGCACAGCTCGAATATAAAACGGATACTTTTTCATCCTCAAAATGATCAATAATTTTATTACATGCTTGGCAGATTAAAGTTCCCATATAAATCTTCCCTTCTCAATAGATTATGAAAACGTTTTCTATATAAATTAATAATAATACATATTAATTGAAATTTAAAGCCTATTTTGTATGACATATTTATCTAATTTATATATTAAGTATGACAAATTCAATAAAAAAAACGACAAGATTATTCTTATCGTTGTTTTTTATAACGAAAAAGGTATTGGTACTATTTGTTTAAGAAGAACCTGTAATAAGAAATAAATCGATAAACTGGAAAATGTAATAATAATAGTCGATCGGTTCGATTTAACAATCATCTTTGTTAATAAAAATGATAAATAAAAGAAAACAATAAATACAATTATTTTATATATCAAATGATCTCGATGTGAAAGCCAAACCGCTAATGTAAAACAACTCCAAATGATTAATTGAAAAAGAAATGCAACATATTTTTTCATAGCATCACCAAGACTCTTAATAATGATGTTACCATCTGCCAATTTGTATGTGTTTAATATTAATCATATGACCGCAACATCGTATTTTAAAACCTCTTTTCAAAAAAACAGCAAAAAAAATAAACCACAAAACTGTGGTTTATTTTTTGATCTTCAAAATTATTTTACAATATGAATAGGTGTTCCAAGAGCAACTTCTGCTGCTTCCATTGTAATTTCACCTAATGTTGGATGAGCATGAATAGTCATCGCTATATCTTCAGCAGTCATACCAGCTTCAATTGCTAAACCAATTTCGGCAATCATATCAGATGCACTTGTACCAGCAATTTGGCCACCGATTACTAAGCCATCCTCTTTACGAGTAACTAGTTTTAAGAAACCATCTGTGCTATTTAAAGCAAGTGCGCGACCATTTGCAGCAAATGGGAATTTAGCAGCTACTACTTCAATTCCATCTTCTTTCGCTTGTTTTTCATCATAACCAACAGTTGCGAGTTCTGGTTCAGAGAAAACAACTGCAGGAATTCCAAGATAATCAATTTCAGAAGGATGTCCGGAAATTGCTTCAGCAGCAATTTTTCCTTCATATGATGCTTTATGTGCTAATTGGGGACCTGCAACGATATCACCAATTGCATAAATGTTTGATACATTTGTACGACATTGTTTGTCAATATTAACAAGGCCACGATCTGTCATTTCGATACCCACTTGTTCTAAACCAAGTTCATCTGTATTCGGACGACGACCAACAGTTACTAAAACATAATCAGCTTCAACGGATTTTTCTTCACCTTTTACTTCATATGTTACAACAACGCCATCTTCTTTTTCATCGACACCTTTTGCCATTGCGTTTGTTACAATTTCAGCACCTTTTTTCTTTAAGTTACGAGAAACAAGTGTTGACATTTGTTTTTCAAAGCTTCCTGCAAAAAGTTCAGAACTACCTTCAAGGATTGTTACTTCAGTTCCAAAGTTTGCATAGGCAGTACCAAGTTCGACACCGATAACTCCCCCACCGATGATAACTAATTTCTTTGGAATTTCTGGAAGATTCAACGCACCAGTAGAATTAATTACTCGTTTTGTGTATTTAAATGTTGGAATTTCAACAGGACGAGAACCTGTTGCAAGAATTGCGTTTTTAAATGTATATGTTTGTGCAGAATTTTCATCCATTACACGTAAAGTGTTTGCATCAACAAAGTAAGCTTCACCTTTAACAATATCCACTTTATTACCTTTTAAAAGGCCTTGAACACCGCCAGTTAACTGCTTAACTACTTTCCCTTTCCATTCTTGAACCTTAGAAAAGTCAACTGTAACATTTTCTGCAGAAATACCGATATCGTCGGAATGTTTTGCTGTTTCATAACGATGTCCAGCTGTAATTAACGCTTTTGAAGGGATACAACCGACGTTTAAGCAAACGCCGCCAAGCTCACCTTTCTCAACAATAGTTACTTTTTGTCCTAGTTGGGCTGCACGAATCGCTGCTACATATCCCCCAGGGCCTGCACCGATGACTATAGTATCTGTTTCGATTGGGAAATCTCCTACTACCATTTTATTACGCCTCCATTAATAATAATTCAGGATCGTTCAATAGACGCTTAATATGGTTTAGCGCATATTGAGCGGTAGCTCCATCGATAATACGATGATCAAAGCTCAATGATAATGCTAACACAGGTGCTGCTACAATTTCACCATTTTTTACTACTGGTTTTTCAGAAATTCTTCCGATACCCAAAATTGCTACTTCCGGGTGATTAATTACTGGAGTAAACCATTGACCACCTGCAGATCCAATATTTGTAATGGTACATGAAGCACCTTTCATTTCATTAGGAGCTAATTTTCCATCACGTGCTTTTCCTGCAAGTTCATTAATTTCTTGAGAAACGGAGAATACAGATTTACGATCTGCGTTCTTCACTACAGGAACTAATAGTCCTTTATCCGTATCTGCTGCAATTCCAATATTAAAATAATGTTTATGAACGATTTCGCCGGCAGCATCATCTATAGATGTGTTAAGTGTCGGGAATTCGCGTAAAGCACTAACTAATGCTTTAACAACATAAGGTAAGAAAGTTAACTTAATGCCTTTTTCAGCAGCAACTTCTTTGAATTTTTTACGATGTGCCACAAGTTTTGTCACATCAATTTCGTCCATTAGTGTAACATGTGGAGCTGTATGTTTAGAATTAACCATTGCTTTTGCAATAGCCTTACGGATTCCACTCATTTTTTCACGAGTTTCCGGGAATTCACCTTCAGGGATTGCTACTTTAGCTGGTGCAGCTGCAGTTTCAGTAGTTTCCGCAGCAGTTGTTTGAGTTTGAGCCTCTTCGTTTACTGCCGCACCACCATTTGCATATGCATCAATATCCTCTTTTTGGACGCGGCCATTATTGCCACTGCCTTGTACTAAACGAATATCCACGCCTTTTTCACGTGCATATTTTCTTACAGATGGCATTGCAATTACACGTTTATTAGGATCTGCTTCTTTCGTTTCAGTTGCAGCTTGTGAAGATGCTTCGACTTTCTCTTCTTGTTGAGTGCTTTGCTCAGCTTTTTCTTCAGTCTTTTTTTCTTCTTCGCTCGGGCCGTGATCCCCTTTAAATTGTAGGTTTTCATATCCTGGAGCATCAAATTTGATTAAAACATCACCAACGATGGCAACTGTACCTTCTTCAACTAATATATCTTCTACAGTACCCGCAACTGGTGATGGAATCTCAACAACTGCCTTATCATTTTGTACTTCACACAGAACATCATCTTCTGCAACTTTATCGCCTGGTTTAACAAACCATTTTACGATTTCACCTTCATGAATTCCTTCACCAATATCTGGTAGTCTAAATTCGAATGACAAGATTGTTCACCATCCTAATTAAAATTTTATTTTGTATTGATTGTATTTAAAAATTGCATAGCCCTTCGATAGGAAGGGCAATAATAGCATTTGTTTAATTAATTAGGCTCTGTTAAACTGGATTGTTGATTTCCGCTGCAGGTACTCGCTTTTTCGCGGTTCTGCGATGAGCCTCCTCATCGCTTCGCTCCCCGCGGGGTCTCATCTGTCCAGCTGATCCCGCTGGAGTCTCGCACCTTCCGCTCCAATCAACTTGGCGTCAATATCAATATTGAACTTTAACAAAGTCAATTATTAAAAAGTAAGCACTTTTTTAGCTGTTTCAATAATATCTTTATAATTTGGTAACCAAACTGATTCTGCTTGTGAGAATGGGTATACAGTGTCAGCAGCAGTTACTCGTAACACTGGCGCTTCTAAGCTTAAAATTGCTCTTTCGTTAATTTCAGCAATAACATTAGCAGCGATACCAGCTTGTTTTTGTGCTTCTTGAACAACAATAGCACGATTTGTTTTTTCAACAGATGCAACAATTGTATCTACATCAAGCGGGCTTATAGTTCGTAAATCTACAACTTCAACAGAATAGCCTTCTTTTTCAAGTTCATCTGCAGCTTTTAATGATTCATGAACCATTGCTCCGTAAGTAATAATTGAAAGATCTTTACCCTCGCGCTTAACATCTGCCTTACCTAATGGAATTGTGTATTCTTCTTCAGGTACATCCTGACGGAAAGAACGATACAATTTCATATGCTCTAAGAAGATAACAGGATCATTATCACGGATTGAAGAGATTAACAACCCTTTTGCATCATAAGGTGTAGAAGGAATAACTACTTTTAAACCGGGTTGTTGTGCAACAAGACCTTCTAAACTATCAGCATGAAGTTCTGGTGTGTGAACACCTCCACCAAAAGGTGAACGAATCGTAATTGGTGCATTTAAACTTCCACCGGTACGATAGCGCCAACGTGCCATTTGTCCACTGACAGAGTCCATTACTTCAAATAAAAATCCAAAGAATTGAATCTCGGGTACCGGACGGTAGCCTTCTAATGTTAAACCAATTGCCAATCCGCCAATTCCAGATTCTGCAAGTGGTGTATCAAATACGCGCTCTTCACCAAATTCTTTTTGAAGACCTTCAGTCGCACGGAATACGCCGCCGTTAACGCCAACGTCTTCACCGAATACTAAAACATTTTCGTCATTACGTAATTCAGTACGTAACGCGTCGGTGATTGCTTGAATCATTGTCATTTGCGCCATGGCTTACTTCGACTCCTTTGCTTGGAAAATTTCATTTTGCTCTTTTAAATTTTGTGGCATTTCTTCAAACATAACAGAAATTAAGTCAGTTACTTTTTGTTTTGGCGTATCGTCTGCCTTTTTAATAGCAACTTTAATATCTTCTTTTGCTTGTTCAATGACTTCAGTTTCTTTCTCTTCACTCCATAGTCCTTTGTTTTCGAGATATTTACGGAAACGGACTAATGGATCTTTTCTTTCCCATTCATTATCTAAATCGGAAGTACGATATTTTGTTGGATCGTCTCCTGACATTGTATGTGGTCCATAACGGTAGCAAAGTGTTTCAATTAATGATGGTCCTTCACCATTAATCGCGCGTTCACGTGCTTCACGAACAGCGACATAAACAGCCAACGGATCCATTCCATCAACAAGTAGCCCCGGAATTCCTGCTGCAACTGCCTTTTGTGCAATCGTTTTGGCAGCAGTTTGCTTTTCACGTGGAGTAGAAATAGCAAATTGGTTATTTTGGACAACGAATACAGCAGGAGCTTTATAAGCACCAGCAAAGTTTATCCCTTCGTAGAAATCACCTTGAGATGAACCGCCATCTCCTGTATATGTAATAGCTACTGCTTTTTTACCACGTTTCTTTAATCCAAGTGCAACACCTGCAGTTTGTACATATTGAGCACCAATAATAATTTGTGGAGGTAGAATATTAAGTCCTTCAGGGATTTTCATACCTTCAACATGTCCGCGAGACCATAAAAACGCTTGGTGTAATGGTAGACCATGCCAAATAATTTGTGGTACATCACGATAACCAGGAAGAATATAATCCTCTTGTTCTAATGCAAAGTGGGACGCAATCTGTGAAGCCTCTTGTCCTGCTGTTGGAGCAACGAATCCTAAACGTCCTTGTCTATTTAAAGAAATTGAGCGTTGATCCAGAATACGGGAATAAACCATACGGCGCATTAATTCTTGTAATTCCTCATCTGAAAGATTCGGAACAGCAGATTCATTAACGACTTCGCCTTGTTCATTTAAAATCTGGAACATTTCGAATTGCTCTTCTATTTTTTCGAGCGTTTTCTTAGCGTCGAATTGTGCCTTCTTAGTAGAAGCCATAAAAGTCACCAATCCTTTCTCATAATAAAAATAAATGATTTTATTACATACAAATATAGGTTACCCAAAAACAGATCGGTGAACCATGAAAAATTAATGGTTCCGAGGTTTTTGCCATAACCAATTTCTCTACTTACTAGATAACTTGTCAAAAATAAAATGAAATAGTTATCTAGAATAACCTGTATTAATTAAATCAAATAAAAAATTAATACAATCTTTTATGAATACATTTAATAGATTACATCAATATTTTCGCCTCGTCAAATAATTAATTCTTGGACATTTATTATTTTCTTGCAATAGTTTTCCGTATCCGTTCGGAGAAAATTCTACTTACTGTACTAGTTCACCAACTAATCTGTATTAGTACAAACTTAACCTTTTGAAAGCGTTCGCATTTCACTTCCTCCTGCTACAATTTCATGGGCTGTTATATGACAATACCGTATTAATTCATATTTTGATTGATCATATTAGAAAAGCGCGGGGCGCCTTGCTCATCAACGTAAAAGACTTACGGGACATTGACTGAGATAAAGGAAACCCGGGTGATGTAAGGCGAATCGATGTTGACTTATCGTAGGGAAAAGTCCTGAAGTTTTCTAGTCGATAGGCGCTGGAGCTAGACATAGCAGATATTTATTAGGAACATTAATCCTATAAAATTTATACTTTCTGATCTCATAACAAAAAAACTAGCCAATTAAATTGGCTAGTCAATTTTAATATGTGCATCTTGATAAAACTCTATTTTATTTTCATTAAATTTTTTAGTTCTGTCATTAAAAAGTTTATTCATTTTTAGTACCTCTGAATAAGCTTGATTTGTTAAAGTAATTTGTCTTTCCAAATCTTCCATTGGCAGGTCTTTCCTCTTTAACATTTTATATAGCTGGCTATTTGTGTCAATTCCTTGATTGTACGCTTTATACAACTGATCATGTGCTTTATAGCGATCCTGCATTAAATGATAAAGTTCCATTGCTTCTGTTTTGACTTTTTCTGTTTCAATTTTATTTATTTGATTTTTCATTTTAGAAAATTCTTTTTTAGATGAAAGAATTGATTCTTGCTCAAGTTCCATTCTTTCTTTCCGTTTTGCTAAATTATCTAAAGCAGAATCGGATAATTCCACAATTTTATCCATGTTACTCGTTTCAAGATTTATAATCTTATCAAAAATCTTTTTTTCTTGCGATTCCAATTCCTTTAGCGGTTTTTGTTGCTTATTAAATTCTTTTTCCTTTGCTACCGTTTTTTCTAGTATTTGATAAATCTTTTCTTCTGGACTTTCTTGACACCCCGAAAGTATTGCAATGACTATTAAACAAATAAAAATAATACGAAGCCTAGTCACAAATGTTCCTCCTTACAATGTAACATTTAAACTATATCGATTATTGAGAAATTTAACAATATGTAACGAATGTATTATTTCGTGCTTGTCCAAAAGTTATTTTTTTATAATTTATTCATAATTAAGCGTTAATATGCCATTTTCATTTTTTTATACAATTTTAAATTCTATTAAATAGAAAAGCCGTGAAAATAAATTCACGGCTTTTGCTCTATTTACACGATAAAGTTAAAATGTCTCAATCCACGATAAATTCCTGCATCCGAAACATCTGAAGTTATATAATCTGCATATTTTTTTACTGTCTCACTCGCATTCCCCATTGCTATTCCAGTTCCAACTGTTTCTAGCATTTCTATATCATTTAAACCGTCTCCAAAAGCAAATACATCATCAATATTAAAACCGATTTTTTCAATCAGTATCTTAATTCCCTCTGCTTTTGAACCTCCACTTGGTATTACATCCATCGAAAACTCATGCCATCTTATAAAATTAAATGCCTGATAGTCTGTTAAATACAAATCTTCATCCATTTCTTCACAAAATAACAAGGCCTGATAAATTTCTTTATTTTTATAAAAACTAGGATTAAATTCAGGAGAATCAATTTTTAAGCTCTCCATACTTGTTTTCACAAACGGATGTGTTTCCGTATTCGCTGTCATTTTTTCCTCATTTAAAAATACTATGGGATGTCTATTATTTTTGGAGTTATCGATTAGCTTTTCTAATTCTTTTTGATTGAGGGGATTTGTATAAATAACTTCATTCTCGAATACAACATATTGCCCGTTAAAACAGACATAGGAATCAATTTCTAATTCTTCTCTTAAATCTTTAAACATAAACGGTGCTCGTCCAGTAGCAATTGCAACAAACACCCCATTATTTTTTAATTGGATAATAGCTTTCTTCGTTGATTCCGGCAGCTTCTTATCATGGTCTAATAAAGTACCATCGATATCAAAAAACACAATTTTCTTCATTTTTCTACTCCTTACATGCAGTAAACTTAGGTGAGGTTAAATTAATTTATAATCAAATCATTCTAACATAGACAGCCTTATTTTTGAATTTTGATGACATGATTCCATTTATCCCCTCGAAGAAAAGCTGTTTTAATGCATAGAATATTATTAAGTTTATCTAGGTCGCCTTTACTTTGTGAAAAATTACATTAAAATAAGAGTAAGGAACTGATTCTTACAAGAAAAAGACTAAGAAAATAAATTAGTCATACAACCAAGAAATGTGCTGACATTTAAGAAATGAATGATTTTGTATTCCTATCGAATGAAGTGAGATAATTCTTATTAAAAAAGAATTTCTCCTTTTACTATAATGTAAAAAAGTTCGCATGAAAAAACATGAAATTGTTGTCAACTTTTTATATAATAGAAAAAGTTACATTTGACAACGGAGTTAGGAGAGAAAAAAATGATTTATAAAGTTTATTATCAAGAAAGTAAAACTGAAGTAGCAGTTCGCGAAAATACAAAAACAATGTATATCGAAGCGAAATCAGAAAGAGAAGTACGTCTATCTTTAAAAAACCGTCCATTTAATATCGAATTCGTACAACTCTTAGAAGGTTCTTACCTGGAATACGAAAAAAACCATGAAAATTTCGAACTATCGGAGACTAGATAACCAATATGAAATTTGTAAAAAATGATCAAGCAGCCGTATTTGCCCTTGGCGGTTTAGGGGAAATCGGAAAAAATACTTATGCAGTTCAGTTTCAAGATGAAATTATTTTAATTGATGCTGGGATTAAATTCCCCGAAGATGAATTATTAGGTATCGATTATGTGATCCCAGATTATACCTATTTAGTAAAAAATGAAGAGAAGATTAAAGGCTTGTTTATTACACATGGACATGAAGACCATATTGGTGGTATTCCGTACTTATTAAGACAAGTAAATATACCGATTTATGGTGGAAAACTTGCTCTGGGACTAATTAAAAACAAGTTAGAAGAACATGGTCTATTAAGGCAAACAAAATTTCATGAAATTCAAGAGGATGATGTGATTAAGTTCAGAAAAACATCAGTCACATTTTTCCGGACAACTCATAGTATTCCTGATTCTTATGGGATTGTTGTCAAAACTCCTCAAGGGAATATTGTTCATACAGGTGATTTTAAATTTGACTTCACACCTGTTGGTGAACCAGCTAACTTAACGAAAATGGCTGAGATAGGTAAAGAAGGTGTTCTTTGTCTATTATCAGATAGCACAAATAGTGAAGTTCCTAATTTCACAATGTCTGAACGACGTGTCGGTGAAAGCATTCAGGACGTATTTAGAAAAGTTGATGGACGGATTATTTTTGCAACATTTGCATCAAATATCCATCGCCTTCAACAAGTAGCAGAGGCAGCAGTCATGAACGGCAGAAAAATAGCTGTATTCGGAAGAAGTATGGAAGCAGCTATAAATATCGGACATGATCTTGGCTATATCCAATGCCCAAAAGATACATTTATTGATGCACAGCAAATCAATCGATTACCTGCCAATAAAGTAACTATTTTATGTACTGGTAGCCAAGGTGAACCGATGGCTGCACTTTCTAGAATCGCTAATGGAACACATAGACAAATCCAAATCCAACCTGGGGATACGGTAGTCTTTTCTTCTTCACCTATTCCAGGTAATACGATAAGTGTAAATCGTACGATTAATTTACTATTCCGTGCAGGTGCGGACGTTATTCACGGACCACTTAATGATATTCATACATCTGGTCACGGTGGACAACAGGAACAAAAATTAATGTTACGATTAATTAAACCAAAATTCTTTATGCCTATTCATGGTGAATATCGTATGCAAAGGACACATGCTCAATTAGCGATTGATTGCGGAGTCCCTGAAGAAAACTGTTTCCTTATGGATAATGGTGAAGTTCTTGCGCTAAGCAGCGATTCAGCTCAAGTTGCAGGTAAAATTCCATCAGGATCTGTATATATTGATGGAAACGGAATTGGTGATATCGGTAATATCGTTTTGCGGGATCGACGTATTTTATCGGAGGAAGGTTTAGTTATCGTTGTCGTCTCCATTAATATGAATGACTTTAAAATTGCTTCAGGTCCAGATATTATTTCAAGAGGTTTTGTTTATATGCGTGAATCAGGGGATTTAATCAACGAAGCCCAAAGTTTGATTTCTAAACATCTAAATAAAGTAATGGAAAGAAAAACATCACAATGGACTGAAATTAAAAATGAAATTACAGATACACTCGCACCATTCCTTTATGAAAAAACAAAACGCAGACCGATGATTATGCCAATCATAATGGAAGTATAAATAAGAAGAAGAAAGGAACATTCCAATGAACGGAATGTTCCTTTTTTTATTGAGATAGCTTTTTCTCGAATCGATGGATGTCTGTATCTGCTCCAATAATAATTAAAACATCATTTGGTTCAATCGTGTCATATGCTTGCGGTGAAATAATCATCGTTCCACTACGTTTAATGGCTACAATATTCAATCCATATTTTGCACGAATATTTAAATCGACAATTGTATTTCCAACTAACCATTCATTAGCAACTATCTCTGCAATGCTATATTCATTTGAAAGTTCAATATAATCCAATACATTATTAGAAACAATATGATGCGCGATTCTTCTTCCCATATCCCTCTCTGGATGGACAACATGATCTGCTCCGATTTTATCCAAAACTTTTGCATGATAATCATTTTGTGCTTTAACGGTTACATTTTTAACACCGATTTCCTTAAGCATTAATGTTGTCAGTATACTAGCCTGTATATCAGCACCAATCGCCACAATCACATGATCAAAATTTCTTATTCCAAGGTTTTTCAGTACTGTTTCATCGGTTGTATCAGCAATAACTGCATGTGTGGCGATCGAAGCAAATTCGTTTACCCGATCCTCGTCTTGATCTATTGCCATCACTTCCATACCTTGATCCGCTAATTCTTTACAAATACTTCCGCCAAAACGACCTAGACCTATGACCACAAATTCTTTTTTCATTTTTATTCCTCCACCTAAAGATCACTAATATCTTTGATTTTAGCATATTTACCAATAATAGAAAATTTACTTCTTTGCATAAAGAATAAAAATAGGAGCGAATAAGGGCTAAAGTAGTCCCTATCACACTCCTAATCTTTTTTTATTAATTGATGTTGGAACGCATATATAACAGCTTGTGTTCTGTCTTGCACTTCTAACTTACTTAAAATATTACTCACATGGGTTTTAACGGTTTTTAAAGCGATAAACAATTCATCAGCAATCTCTTGATTAGTCATCCCTTCGGCCATGAGTAATAAAATTTCTATTTCTCTATTCGTCAAATCATCATGTAAAGGGCGTTTATTCCCCTGCTTCATTCGCATCATCATTTTTCCGGTTACTTGGGGTTCGAGAACGGATTGTCCTTCATATGTAGACCTCACAGCCTCAGCAATATCATTTGCTTTAGAAGTTTTTAGCATATAGCTTGTCGCTCCAGCTTCTAATGCGGGATAAACCTTTTCATCATCTATAAAACTCGTTACGATAATAATTTTTGCTTCCGGCCATTCATTAATGATCTCTTTCGTTGCTTGTATGCCATCCATCCCACTCATAACTAAATCCATAAGAATAATATCGGGTCTTAATGAAAGCGCAAGATTTACACCCTCTTGACCATTTGCGGCTTCACCGACAATTTCGATATCTTGTTGGATAGATAAAAAAGCAGAAACACCGATACGAACCATTTCATGGTCGTCCACTAATAAAACTTTTATCATTCAACTTCATCCTTTTCTTTTATAATAGGAATCCTCACTTCAACGCTAGTTCCTTTTGCCGGGAGACTAATCATTTTTATCGTACCACCTATTTCAGCGGCCCGTTCACGAATATTTTGTAAACCGTAGGAGCCAGCTTTTTCTTTCCCCATTTCAAATCCAATACCATCATCAATGATTTTTAATAATACAAATTGTTCAAGCTTAATTAATAATAATTCCATCGTATTTGCCTTCGCATGCCGGAGTGTATTTGAAATCGATTCTTGCATAATACGGAATAAATGATCTTCTACTCCTTTATCAAGCTTTACATTTTCAATTTTCCAGGTAACTTTTAAAGGAAGCTTTGCTGTTAATTCATGTAATAGCTCCTCTGCACCCTTTTTCAGACTTTTTCCTTCTAATTGTATAGGTCGTAGATGAAGCAAAAGGGCTCTCATTTCAGATTGTGACTCATTAATAATTTCTTCCACTAACTTCATTTGTTTCCCTGTAGTGTTAGCATCCGGATTAGGGTTTTGATTAATCGCCGATAAAAGCATAGTTGCTGCAAAAAGTTGCTGGCTTACAGAATCATGAAGCTCCCTAGCTAACCGATTCCGCTCTTGTGACAATACTTCTTGCTTCATACTTTCATTCCAATCTGCACGTTCATTGGCAAGCTTTTGTGAGGCCTTAACTTGCTCGTCGAACCGATTTTGGATTCGTTGAAACCGTTCATATATAATGGATACCTCAGCTAATTTTTCTACAGGAATTTTTGATAAATCAAATTCACCCTTCTCCAAGTCAATTAAATGACTTTCTACTTCTTCCAGTTTCTTTTTCATTAAATAGCCAATGACTAATCCACAAACGATTCCAATAATTATACTTGTAATGATAATAAATACAAAAACTGGAATAAGAAATATTTGCTTAAAAAACAGTGCATTGTACCAATCAATTTTAACTGATTGAATATAAATTGCAGAAATAAATATCGCTATCACAAGGGAAAATGAACTAAAATAAATTAAAAATGTTTTTTGCATATTCATACGTGCTTCACCTCAAAATCACCAATTGGCAACGAGGTTATGATTTTTATTTTTCTTGAAGATTCTTCATAGTTCTCCGAATAATAAATAATGTTTTGATTAAATAAATTTTCTTCTAAATCATAAATTCTCACATTTCCAGTAAACGAAGAGTGATTAACGGTTATTGCTACATCATATGGGATTAACAGCTGAATATTTCCAGCAATCCCTCTAATAATCACAGTTGATTCTCCCATCGGAAGCATTGTCATGCTTAAATCAATTACTGTTTTCCCAAGCCCACATTGGATATTAATATCGTCCCATTCATATATATTGTTTTCAATTCGTTGGCTTCCAAAAAATTTATTTTTAATGTATGGTTGTTTTCGATTAATTTTAGCATGTGTCGAAGGTTCAACTGTTTCCACTTTAATAATTTTCGGTTCCTTCTTTTTTTTGCGATAGCGAAATAAAAGATAAATAAGAATTGAAAACATCAGTATTTTGAAAACAACTGTCGTAAGGATTGTGATAATGCCTATTGAAATACCGATGATAATAAAAATAATCCCTGAAGACCTTTTATTTTTTTTCCATCCAAAATAAATGAGGAGTGCGCTAATGCCAAGCATAATAAGGGACTCTGAATTGAATGAGATTTCAAATAAAATTCCGACAACGGCAACTAAGATTAACCATGTGGGCGTGTTTTGATCTGATCTTGTTCTCATGTTGCCTCCTTCTGTCATTTATGACGAAATAAAGTTTTTTTAACTTACGTTTTGTTAAACATGCGACGAGGGGGTGTCCAATAGTGTTTGCAATCACTTTTAAGACATCCCCTAATCGCTAATTTATTCTACTATTCGCTTTTAATATTACCATGGATTACCGATTAGTTAATAGATGTTTCTTCTTTTTTAAGTCCCTTTTCAAGTTCAGAAATACGAGAATCAAACATACTCATGTCATAACCCGAATTTAATTTTGCTTCTAGGTGGTCCATATACTTTTCAGTTTCCTCAAATCTCCTATTCGATTTCCCCATTATCGAGTCATCCAATATATGATTCATTTTCTTTGTTACCTTTATAACATTTTCCCTGCCCATCAATTCTAATCGTTTAATTTGCATATCCTTTAACTTCATTTTCATTTCTCGATGTTTCTTCTCTAGCACTTCTAATTGATCCGACGCTTCGTTATAAGCTTCTCTAAGGCTAAGTGCTTGTGTCTTATAAAGTGCTTCTTCATCAATTGCTATTTGATGTAATTCTAGTTCATTCGCTTCTAGAGCTATTTCTGCTTGCTTGCAGCGTTTATCTGCCATAAATTCTGTCTGTTTTAATTCACGTGCAAATTCTTCCTTAAGTAAATATTGTCTTTCAATTAACTTCTCTATTTTTTTTGCCTCTTTTTCACTGTCTCGTAAGTATTGGTTTAGTAGGCCGATAGGATTTTTCTTTTCCTTTGTATCCATTGCTTCATGTAGATCTGCCATGACTGAACTTTTAATTCTATCAAATAATGTTGACATGTCACTCTCTCCTTATTATTCATTTTGGGCGATAAAAATCTATTCGTAATTTTTCTTCAGTTCATTCCATTGTTGGTCAAAGCTATCAAATGGGTCTTGCGTTTTTACGTTTGTTTCCCTAGCATCATTTTTCTTATAATGTTTATATCCAGCATACAGAATAAAAATTGCTAGTATCCCCGCTAATGCAGGTAAACTTGCTAGGACAGCAAACAAACTACATATTCCAACCATTGCCCAAAATAGTTTTCCAAAAAAGGAATCGCATTTCATAAATTGCTTTAGCGAAAAGTACACTAATACTAAGCTAATAGCTAAACCGATCATATGTCCCAAACTTCCTAAAGCTACGATAATTAGAAAAGCAGCTACTCCGAACAGCAAAACTTTCTTCATTTTCATTGACCTCCTTTCGATATACTAATCATAAGAAAAAATTGAATAATCGATAACAATCCCCAGCTTTATTTTTCTATACGACTTAAGGCGTATATGAGTATACTGATATATAAAAAAAGGATGACAAATTGTCATCCTCTACATAGCTTCTAACATTTTAAATTGTGCTTTGACTAATCGGTAATATTCACCTTGATATTTCATTAGTTGATCATGATTTCCTTCTTCAATAATCTTCCCATGATCAAGAACAAAGATTTTATCCGCTTCACGGATAGTTGATAGCCGATGGGCTATGATTACTGATGTTCTTCCCTTAAGTAATGTACGTAAAGCATACTGTATTTGTACTTCTGTTTCAGTATCAATACTTGCCGTTGCCTCGTCTAAAATAATAATTCGTGGATCTGCAAGCAACGCTCGTGCAAAGGATAATAGTTGACGTTCGCCAACTGACAATATATTTCCTCTTTCTTCAACTTGCGTTTCATAACCGTTTGGCAGTTTTTCAATAAAGTGATGCGCACCAATCGCTTTAGCGGCATCAATGGCCTCTTTATCTGATGCATCGGGGCGGCCAAATTTAATATTTTCCATTATCGTTCCGGAAAAGATAAATGTGTCTTGCAGAACAACACTAATTTGATTTCTTAAACTCCTTAAAGAAATATCTTTTAAATCACAACCATCAATCTTTACTACACCGCCAGTTGGATCATAAAATCGACTGATCAAATTCGCAATGGTTGTTTTTCCGGAACCTGTATGACCAACTAATGCAATGGTTTGACCCGCTCTCATCTCAAGATCGATACCTTTAAGAGCTAAACGATTATCATCATATGAGAACTCCACTTTTTCAAACTGGACATGACCTTTCATTGCTTGCAGTTGAATCGCATTTTCACTTTCGTGAACAATTGGCGTTTCGTCTAAATATTCGAAAATTCTTTCTGAAGAAGCCATAGCCATTAGAAGTTGATTATAAACCTGACCGATTCGGGAAATAGGCTCCCAGAACATTCCTAAATAAAATGCATATGAAACAAATTCTCCAAGATTCATTGCTTCGGTACGAATTAAATGTGAACCATACCAAATGAGAACGGCTGAACCAACGGCATTTGTTAATTCAATCAATGGCCGAAAAAAAGCATTTTTTTTCGTAGCAATTCTCCAAGCTTCATAATTTTCCGTGTTTACACCATCGAAGAATTTCATATTTTCTTTTTCCTGTGTAAACGCCTGTGTAACTCGTATTCCTTGAATACTTTCGTTCAAATGTGAATTTAATTTCGATTGTTTAATTCTCATATACTGCCAAGAGCGACGAATATTTTGTCTGAGCTTCGTAGAAATAAAGAACATGATTGGTAAAATAATTAGGACCGCTAGAGTTAATTGAGGGCTTAATGTAAATAGAATAACAATGACCCCAACTAACATAATCATATCCATTAATAAGTTAACGACCCCATTAGTAAACAAATCTTGAAGTGAATTTGTATCATTCATAATCCGTACAAGAATTGAACCCGCAGATCGTTGATCAAAAAAGCGATGGGATAAATGTTGGACATGTGTAAATAAATTTTTCCGAATATCATATATTACTTTCTGTCCAAGCTGATTCATCCACCGTATTCTAAAAATATTGGCACCATACGATATCAAGTATAAAGCGGCAATCAAGACGACGATGATCGTCAGAAAATCTCCATCCTTTTGTCTTATTCCTTTTTCAATTGCATACACCCCGATTAAAGTTGGAATAATCAATCGGATTGCGGTGTTCAAAAGCATCGCCGCAAATGATTTTGGTAGTAAATTTTTTGAATATGGTTTTAAATAATTCAACAGTCGAAGCATTTGCTTCCAGTTAAAGGGTTTGTCAATTATCTGTTCAGTCGAATAGTTAAACCTTTCAACTTGTTTTCCGTTCTTTTCTTTAGCCAATGAATTTCACCTCAACCTGTCTGGGATTGCAGTATGGCCTGCTGATCTTTATATTGAATTTTGTATATCCGCTCATATGGTCCGCCATTTGCTAATAATTCGTCGTGTACACCTCTTTCAACGATTTTTCCGTCTTCTAACACGAGGATTTCATCGGCATGTTTCAGTGATGAAATACGATGGGCGATAATAAAAGTCGTTCTGCCCTTCATTACTTGACGTAACCCTTCTTGAATTTTAAATTCAGTATCCATATCAACTGCACTTGTTGCATCATCTAAAATCAGGATACTTGGGTTTAAGCATATAGCACGTGCAATCGCGATTCTTTGTTTTTGACCGCCTGATAAGCCCAGGCCTCTTTCACCAAGCATTGTATCGTATCCATCGGGTAATTCCATGATAAAGTCATGTGCTTGTGCTCTTTTTGCTGCTTCAACAATTTCTTCCATCGTTGCATGTGGACGTCCATAAGCAATATTTGCTTTAATAGTTGATGAAAATAGGAAGGATTCCTGCAAGACAATCCCTATATTTGAACGTAATGATTGAATTGAATATTCATTAACCGGTTTTCCATCGATTAATACCTTTCCTGAAACTGGTTCGTAAAATCGCGTCATTAACTGGGTAATGGTCGTTTTACCGGAGCCCGTTGCACCGATTAACCCGATAACTTTCCCCGGTTCCGCTTTAAAATCGATATTTTTTATCGCTGCATTCTCATCGCCAAAATATTGAAGAGTTACATCTTGAAATTCAACCTCACCTTTCAAGCGTTTAGCTTCAAATGCATTGTGTTTATCAACAATTTCATTATCAGCTTCTAAAATTTCTAATAAACGCTCCCCAGATGCTTTTGACTGTGAGAATAAATTAATTGTGAAACCAAGATTGATAATCGGCATGAGGATATAACCTAATAAACTATAAAAAGCAACAAGTTCTCCCGGCTTTAAGCTACCATTTATAACAAGATATCCACCATAGGACAATAAAATAATGATTCCTATGTTCCCTATCAACTCCATCAACGGAAAATACTTTGCCCAAATATTTGCAGTGCTTATTTGCTGATCACGGTAATCGTCATTAGAAAGATTAAACTTCGAGGTTTGAAACTCTTCTCTTGATAAAGATTTAACTGTATTGATTCCACTTATATTCTCTTGAACATTCGTATTAAGCTTTCCAAATGATTTTCTAATTCCTCTAAAAGCGGGATGGACAACCTTATCAAACTTATAAACAGAGACTGCTAGAAATGGCAGCATAATCATTGTCATCAACGTTAATGAAACTGAATAATAAAACATGACACTAAAACTAATCCCTAAAATTAAAATAAAGCGTAATGCCTCGGAGAAACCAAATGATAAGAAAAAGCGAAATCCTTCTACATCGGCTGTTAATCGGGACATTAAGTCACCGGTTTTCGCATTATCATAATACCGAAACGGTTGAAATTGAAGTTTTTTATAGAGTTCATTACGGAGACGATAAACAGAGGTAATTCCGAATAGGTCGCCTGTATATTGTTGAATAAAGGTTGCAACCCCTTTAACAAGCATAAGTATAACAAACCCAATTGATAAGTATGGTATCATTTCATATTTCTTATCATATATCACTTCATCGATTGTTAATTGTAAAATAATTGGATAAATAATTGTTATCGCCGTAACAATTATTAAAAAAAACATGGACGTTATAAACAAACGTTTATATGGCATATAAAAGTCCTTTAACTTTTTAAATGTATCCATTTCATTCCCCCCACTTGTAAAAAATAATATAAACGTAATATTAAATATAACGGTTATCGAAATATTTATCCATCCTTTTGTTCCAATTTTTATAAAATTTTTTTGTTTCTATATATTCTAAGATGTAAAATAAATCAAGTGGAAAAAACCGTTGTTTTGTAGTAATTTGTAAATAAAATGTAAAACAAATTCAATGTGATTTTTGCTTTAATAAGGTTTATCATTTTAAATGGGGGGAATATATAAACGCCTCACTAACAACTGAGATAAGTATCGAAAGGATGTATTAGATGGATTGGATTACAAAAAAATTAACAGAGTTTGATTGGACAGGTTTCCTGCTCCAGGTTGGAATGTTTTTATTAAAACTCGTTATTATCTACATCATTTATAAAATCGTAAAAGTGATTGGAAGGAAAATCATTCATACCTCTTTTGAAAAATATCAAAGCAGAATGACAATTTCAACCGCAAGATCGAAAACATTACAAAACCTAGTTGATAATACATTTTCGTATGTTTTAGTTTTTATACTTTTTGTAACATTACTACAAACGTTAGGGATTAAAACAACAGGAATTCTTGCCGGGGCGGGGATTGTCGGCCTAGCAGTAGGTTTCGGAGCTCAAGGGCTTGTCAGCGATGTTGTTACAGGATTTTTCCTATTATTAGAAAAGCAAGTAGATGTTGACGACTATGTAACGATTGGCAGTTTTTCCGGGGTTGTCGAACAAGTGGGTTTACGGACAACTCAAATTCGCTCTACAGATGGAACATTGCATTTCCTTCCAAATCGCCAAATTACTACATTAAGTAATCATTCACGCGGAAATATGCAAGCACTAGTTGATTTCTCCATTGGAGACCCATCTTCAATCGATCATGCGATAAATATCATACAGCAGGCATGTGATCAAATAGCAATAGAAGATGATAATATTGTAGAAGGACCCAATGTATTAGGTGTTCAGTCATTCGAAAGTTCGGATATCCAGCTACGAGTTATTGCAAGAACAAAGAATGGAAAACAATCAGGTGTAGAACGAAAATTGAAAAAGGTTATTAAAGAAACTATTGATTCACAAATAAAAGTAAAGGAAAATTCGAATTAGGTATATAAAAAAGATAGGTAAAATTTGTACCTATCTTTTTGTTTTCAAATCATAAAGTTTGGATATATTCAATGATCGTGCTAATAGAAAAATCGATAGCATTCTCTTTTGGATTTATTTTTGCGTGATGCAAACCGAACGGTGAATCAACTCCTAGCCAAAACATAAATCCCGGAATTTCCTTTAACATGTAGCCAAAGTCTTCTCCCGTCATTGCCTCTTTGCAAATAAAAAGGTTCACATCTTCTCTTTGTTTCAAAAATTCCATGAAATGCTTTGTTGGTAACTCATGATTGTATACTTGATGATACATGCTGCCATAATCAATGCTTGCTTCACATTCAAACCCATTTTCTAAGCCTTTAACAAGCGCTTCAATCCTTTTCTTTACCTTTTTCATCGAATCAACCGAAAGGGTGCGAATAGTCCCTTCTAGCCTTGCAGTCTCTGCAATAATGTTTTGAACTGTACCACCTGTAATTTTCCCTACAGTAATAACAGCACTATCAAGCGGATCAACATTTCTTGAAATAATAGATTGGAGGTGGGTAACTAGATAAGAAGCTGCTACAACCATATCATTCGTTTGGTGAGGATAGGCGGCATGCCCTCCTTTTCCTTTTAGATCAATAAATAGTTCGGATGTATTAGCAAATAATAACCCTTCTTTAACTGCAATCGTGCCGACAGGATACTCCGGTGCAATATGTAAGGCAAAGATAAGATCCGGCTTCCATTCTTTAAATTCTTTACTTTGCAATAATGGTTCTGCTCCACCGGGTCCCTCTTCAGCAGGTTGAAAAATAAAAAGTAAATTGTCTTTAATAGGATGATGAACGAAGAAAGTTAATACACCGAGTGCAATACTCATATGAAAGTCATGTCCACACGCATGCATCCTACCTTCGTGCTCTGATTTAAATGTTAAATCGGTTCTTTCATCAATCGGTAACCCATCGATATCCGTCCGGTAACCAATTGTTTTAGAAGGATTTGTCCCAAATATTTTAACAAGCAGTCCTGTCCTCCATTTGCGAATTTCATACCGATCTTCGGGCAATTTTTGAATATAATTCAGAAGATATTCTTGCGTTTTAAATTCTTTAAATCCTAGTTCAGGGATTTTATGTAGTTCACGGCGAATTTGCACAAATTGGCTTAGTTCCATTGTTTATTTCCCCTTTTATAAAAAGCCTAGCAATTGCCAGGCTTTTCTACTTCATTAATTATAGATTACGGAGTTCTTGTTTAATTTCAATTTTTGACTTTGTTTTTTCATCTATTTCTTTTAATTTTTTAGCCGGAACTCCTGCAACAAGTGTATTCGGGGGAACATCGCTCACTACTATTGCTCCTGCGGCTACTACAGAACCTTTTCCAACTGTTACACCTTCAAGGATAACCGCATTTGCACCGATAAGTACATCGTCTTCAATAATAACCGGTTTCGCAGATGGCGGCTCAATTACTCCAGCTAAAACAGCTCCAGCCCCAACATGGCAATTTTTCCCTACAGTTGCTCGTCCGCCTAATACGGCATTCATATCAATCATTGTGCCATCACCAATAACGGCACCAATATTGATGACTGCTCCCATCATAATAACAACATTATTACCAATTTCAACTTGGTCACGAATAAATGCACCTGGTTCAATTCGAGCATTAATATTTTTCATGTCCAGCAAAGGAATAGCAGAATTACGTCGATCATTTTCAACTACATAATCTTCAATTTTATCCCGATTCGCTTCCAACACAGCGGATATTTCAGACCATTCACCAAATACAACTCCACTGTTTCCATTAATAAATGTTTGAGCATGCTCACCAAAGTTAACCCCCGTTAAAGTTCCTTTTACATACACTTTTACCGGTGTTGTTTTTTTGCTATTAGAGATAAAAGAAATAATTTCATTTGCATCCATTAGGATAAATCCCCCTTCTATTATGTATGGAAATTACTTTATCAAACTAAATCTTGATATACAAGATAAAAGATTAAAAAGTATGTGGTTGATTTGCTATAAAATCGTTTATCACTTCAACAAAAGCTTGTACTTGTTTCAGTTTAAAGGCAGATTCATAGCCAAGTAACCATGTATCGCGTTTTAATCTTTGATCATGATCACCTTTCAATGGAATCTTATACATATCTTTTGCAGATTCATTTAAAGTAATCGCTGGTAATATCGCATATCCGATTCCATTGAAAGTCATTTGCTTACATGTTTCAATTTGGTCAACCACGATCGTACGTTTTGGGGTCGTCTGAAATTGACGGTGCCACCAATCTTGAATTTCTTGATAATAATTGGAGTCACTTTTAAATTGGATAAATGGCCGATCCGTTTTCAACACATCTTCAACATGTTGGATTTCTTTATCTACCAAATATAACGTATCTTCAAATAAATGCTTTTTATGTCCTTTCCAATCCGTAGAGCCACGAAGAATTCCAATATGAACTTCATCATCATAAAGCGATTTTAATATTTCGCTACTCCAACCGGTAATTAATGAAATTTTCGCATGAGGATATTGATCCACAAATGTTTTCAAAACTTTAGGAAGCCAATTTTGACCAACAATCGAAGCACAAGCAATTTTTAAAGTACCATGCACTTTAGATTCTAAAGTTTGAATTTGTTCTTTAACTTTTTCTTCTTGGTCGAGTACATTATTTGCAAATCGAATCACCAACTCACCAGAAGGTGTTAAGATCAATCCTTTTTGTGTTCGCAGGAATAATTTAGTTCCCCATTGTTTTTCAATATTTTGCAGTCTTTGCGATAGTGCGGGTTGAGAAACGAAAAGGCGCTCCGCAGCCTTACGCATATTCATTTCCTCCGCAAGAACAGATAAAAGGTAAAATTCATTTGTCGACATTTTCATACCCCAATAAGTTTTACTTATATTATATCTAAAAATAGACTAGTTTACATGTTCTATACTAACCAATTCAAATATGTAATAAATTTTTAAACTCAATTCAAACTTTTTGTTGCCCCCTGGCGTCTATTTACCGTAACAGTCGAAAGGGACTGTAACAATAAATCTAGATACAAGCTCTTCCTCGAGGGAGCCCGGTGCAAAAAAGCAAGATAATGTAGAAAAAGGAGTTCTTTTTTCATGAAGAAAAAAAAGTCAGCTGACCAGTTAACATCTTTCATTTTTGAGCACAAGGAAGATTTTTATCGACTCGCTTATAGCTATGTAAAAAATTCTGAAGATGCATTAGATATTGTTCAGGAATCAATTCAAAAGGCAATTGTAGCAAAAGATTTTGTAAAAAATCCCCTTTCAATTAAAAGTTGGTTTTATAAAATTGTCGTAAATACTTCCTTAGATTACTTAAGAAAGTCAAAAAAAATCACTTTAGTTAATGACGAAACACTAGATTTCTTTAGTTCCGGAACAGAAGATGTTTATCAAAACATTGATTTAAAAAGATCCTTAGAGGAACTTCCACTCAAATATCGAACGGTTATTATTCTCCGATATTTTGAAGATTTAAAAATAGAGGATATTGCTTCTATTTTAAGCGAAAAGGTTAGTACAGTAAAAACTCGCCTTTATAAAGCTCTGGAGCTATTAAGAATAAAAATGCAATGAACTAGATTTTAAGAGTTGTGTTACACAAAAATTTTTTAGAGTAAATCCAATTAAATCGGAGGACTAGAAAAATGGATAAAAAATTAGAAAAAATGAAAAGTGAGTATAAAAATATACCTATCCCTAAAGAATTAGATGAAGTTGTTAAAAAAGCAGTACAGACGAAAAGAAAAAAGCCTTTTCACTATCAATGGCTAGTAGGAGTGGCCGCAGCCGCAGTTATTTTTACGGGAAGCGTGAACATTAGTCCAACATTTGCAAAAACTTTAGCAACCATTCCTGTAATTGGTCCTATAGTTGAGGTTATTACCATTAAAGAAATTCATATAGACGAAAAAAATTACAATGCACATTTGAAAACTCCGAAAATAAATCATCTTGATAATAAGTCTTTAGAAAATAATTTAAACAAAAAATATATAGAAGAAAACCAAAAATTATATAAGGATTTTTCAAAAGAAGTAGAAACACTAAAAAAACAAGGCGGCGGCCATTTAGGCATTGATTCGGGATATGAAGTTAAAACGGATGATGAGCGTATTCTTTCTATCGCCCGTTTTGTTGAACAAACACAGGCTTCCTCGTATACAACAATTAAATTTGATACGATAGATAAGAAAAATAAAATTCTATTAACGCTTCCAAGTCTGTTCAAAGATAGTAAATATATAAATATAATTAGTGAAAATATAAAAGAACAAATGAGAAAACAAATAAAACAGGATGATAATAAAATATATTGGGTCGATCAGGCAGGACTAGAAGATTTGAATAAAGATGAGGTATTTAAACATATTTCTGCTGATCAAAACTTTTATATTAACCCTGATCATAAATTAGTGATTTCTTTCAATGAATATGAAGTTGCGCCTGGATATATGGGAGCAGTGGAATTCGTTATTCCGACAGAAATACTTTTAAATGATCTCGTTGGCCATGAATATATTCAATAGTTAAAGAAATAAATAAAAAATAGCAATAAAAAAAATAAGCTCCCAGTTTTTATGGGAGCTTATTTTTTTACCAAATCATATTACGGATACTTATAAATGATTTAATTTTTGTACATGCTTTTTTAATTCCTTAAGCAATGATCTTCTTGTAAAAATTCCTGCAAAATAGCCCTCATTATCCTCTACACATAGAAAAGGATGATCGATAAGAAGACCTAAAGCTTTCTCAAAGTGGTCATCAATGTGTAATCTTGGTATTTTCGTTGTCATGACATCTTCCACTTTTTTTTCGCTCAGTTTTTCAAATTCAATTCTTTCTAGGCCTAAAATCGATTCAGTAATTAAGGATGAACTAATAAGCCCGTGTAATTTGTATTTTGGATCTAATACTGGGATAGCTGAATAGCCGCTTTTTGTAAGTACTAATAATGCATGTTCCAGACTATTGCCAATCTGAACATGTGCCACTTTTTCCGAAGCGATCATAAAATCATTGATTTTTGGTTCAAGAAATTCGTTACTCTGTAAGGAAATCATAATAAAACTCCCTTGTTATGTTTTAAGGTTTCCCTACATTATTTTATCACAAGACTAAGAATTAAGGACTGATTAACCTTATTTAAATTTATTTCTTTTTTTTAAGAATCGTTTTAATCTCTTGCAATTCTTTTTTCGTACTAATTAACTCAGCTACAATTAACAACATTAATAACAATTGAATCCCTATTAATAAATAAATCATATTATCCCCCTAACTTTTCTAAAAAAAAAGAGCCTTAAGATTGAAGGCTCTAAGATGGATTCTTTTCTTCTTGCACTAGGTCGAAAATTTCTATGGCAGTAATATCAATATCATCAAATTGGTATTTATTCACTTTCTTATCTTCATCATATTCTTCGAGTTCAAATGTATCTGTTGCAGGGAAGAATTTCACTTGACATAATGTTTTTCCGTTTACTTCAAATCTTCGTTGTTGAATTTCACCGGTATCTTTTGCATCCTGCATTGCCTTTAATCTTTGGATTATTCCTAATAGTTGGGACATAATAAACTCCTTTCCTAATTACGCGTGTTTCACAATTTAAGTCACCGATTTATCATAACCTAAACGAGAAATGATTACCACTCTCAATTTGCCTAAACAAACATGACTTAATATTGCCATTATTCATAAATGGAAACATTGAATTTTAATCCTATTTATACCTCTATTTTATCATTCCCGAAAGTTGAATTCTAATAACTACTATGGCATTAATTTATTTTTAAAAATAAAGAAAATTCGTTATACTGTTGGTAGTAAAGTGAATAAAAACACAACTAGGGGGATATATTTTGAACACGATAGACATTGATGGAAGAATTAAGTTAATCGATTTAAACGATCTTAACCAACCAAAAAGAACTGGTTCATATGTATTACTTGAGGATTCAATTACATTAATTGAAACATCGGCAAGTCCATCGATTCCTTACTTAAAAGAAGGGCTTGCCAAGCTAAATATTGGGTTAGACCAAATCAAATATATTATCCTAACACATATTCATCTTGACCATGGCGGTGGAGCGGGACTGTTTCTTAAAGACTGCCCTAATGCACAAATTGTCGTCCATCCAAAAGCTGCACGTCACTTAATCGATCCAACTAGATTAGAATTAGGTGCGAGAGCTGTTTATAACGAGCAATTTGACCAACTATTTCACCCGATTATTCCTATCCCTAAAAGTCGAATTATAACAAAAGAAAATGAGGAAACCTTGCAAATTGGCTCAAAAACATCACTAATCTTCTATGACACTCCAGGACATGCGAACCATCATTTTGGTATTTATGATCCTGTTTCTAACGGGATGTTTACAGGGGATACTGCTGGCATTTACTATTGGACGTTAAAAGAACATGGATTTGACCTCTTTTTGCCAACTACTTCCCCGAATCAATTTAATCCATTGGCGATGATTGAGTCGATTAAGTTCTTTGAACAGAAAAACTTAAGCGTCCTTTATTTTGGACATTTTGGATTTACAAAAAAGGTGGCTTTAGCATTAGATACAGTTAAGAATTGGATTCATAAATTCGTTGAATGCAGCAAAAAAGGATATTTATCAAGTGAATTGGATGAGCGTCGGATTGAAAATACCTACCTTGCTTTGCGAGCAGCTATTTTTGATTTTTTATATTCTGAGCAAGTCCCGAAAGACCATCCAGTTTTCGCCACCTTAGAACTCGATTTGAAGATATGTTCAATGGGATTAATTGATTATTTGGATAAAAAAGAATAAAAGAAAGCAGACATTACTGCTTTCTTTAAATGATGCGTAAAAAGGAGTTAAGACTAAAAAAGCGATGATTGAATTTCTCTAAAGGATGGTTTAAGTTCAAATTTTTATTTACCGAAGAAAATGAATGTATTATATAACCTTTCGTTCCCTCGGTCATACCTGTAGTATCCTTTTGTTTGCCCTCTATTTGGTTTACAATTTTTTCGGGTACTTTTTCTAAAACCTCATCAATCTTCCACTTGCCATTTTCACGAATTAATCGCACACCTTTGTAATCTTTTTCATATTGCACAGGTCCTTCTTGGCGATGATTAATAGATTCAACAACATAAAAACAATTTCTATCTTTTACGACAATTGTATTTTCATCATAAGTAAAGAAAGGGATATAGTATAATGGAAAATCAGTTCCAAAAGTTTGATAACCGTGGTCTGTTTTAACTAGATTTTCTTTAAGAAATAATGGAATAAATTTTCTCGTGAAATATGGCTCCATTAACTCTTTAATATCTTTTAGTGACCGTTCCTTTTCACTCAATTGTACTTGCGCGTCAAAAGCCCTTTTTACGATCGGTTTAATCGATGAATCGTCCGTACTTGCATACACATTAATGGCTTGTCCACTACAAAGAATTATTAAAATAAAAACACTGGCAACTGTAAAGATTCGCATTATTATTCCTCCTTCGATTGTGATGCATTAACTTGTTTACACACATGAGGCTTGCAAACTTATTGTAACAATAGAAATTTGTCGATATACCATAAATGTTTCGCAAAATTCGAACAAGAACTGACAAATGATATTATTGTATTGTATTCCCTAATAAAAAAAATTATAACTAGTTCGCTACTCCTAAAAAAAATCCATCCTTAATTGGATGGATTTCTTTTACGTTAAAAGATATTCGATACAACTGTCTTTGGTATAACTATTCTAACCGTGACTAATGGATTGACAATTTGACTTATTTGTAGATCACAAACTGCACTGAGTAGCCGGTAGGCATCATTAAATGATAAGGACAACTTTTTTTCAAATAAACTCACTACTGCCTCCATCCCTTTGTTTGAAGCTTGTTCAATGCTTTCCGCGGAAGAAATATACATAAATGATTCCGCTGTTTCTACTATAGGCATAGGGATCGGTTCATGTATTTTTGACACTGTCATTGTTACTTTTCCACCAATTTCTATACCAGAACCATCCAGTTCACCGTCACCCATCGATGCATGTAAATCTCCTAAGGCTAACATTCCCCCATCATGATAGACGGGAAGATATACTTTGCTTCCGATAGTAATATACTTAGTATCCATATTACCACCATGATCACCGGGTGACTCACACAAAACATCCCCTTCAAGTGGAGCAGTGCCAATCACACCAATCATCGGCTTAATTGGTAGTTCTAGAAATTCATTAAATAAAATTTTTCCATTTTCAACATGAAAAATTTTCGTGTCTGTCTCTTTCACCAGTTCACCTAGAGGACCCATTCCCGGATATAAGACCATTACACCCTGTTTATCTAATTGAATATCTTCGATGTCAACGACCAGGGTTTCACCCTTTTTAAGATTATTTATAAAAATTGGACCCGTCGCAGGATTAATATAATCAATTTGCATATTTGGGCGCAACTGCTCGGCGCTTGTAATAACTCCTCCGTAGCAATCAAATGTTTCAACGGAAAAAGTTTCACCTAAATCAACTGTATAAGCTGGTTGATGCAAAGAAGAAAAACTTAATATAGATTGCTCTTTTTGAAATGTTTTCAAAAATTCCCCACCCTTTATACTCTAGTCTTCTGAAACAACACAACCTTCATCTGTGCAGTATTCGCTTTTTGATTTATTAGGATTGATCACTTTCAAAGGTGTTTTCCCATTTTCCTCTTCCCACACCATATTTAATGCATTTACAAATGCTTCAACAGGTTGTGCTCCGGAAACTGCGTATTTTTGATTTATTACAAAGAATGGGACACCCGAAATTCCGATTTGTTTCGCCTCAGCCTCATCAGCTCTCACAGCATTTGAATATGCAGAGCTATTTAACATTTCAATTGTTTCTTCACGATTTAAACCGATATCCTCCGCCAAATCTGCTAAAGTATTGTAATCACTTATTTTTTTTGAGTCTGTAAAATACGCTTTCAGCAAGTGTTCAGTCATTTTAGCACCAAACGATTTTTCCTCAGCAAATTTCGCCAGACGATGGGCATCAAATGTATTTGTTGGGATCATCGTATCAAATTGATAGATTAATCCTATTTCTGCTGCTTGTTTCCCTATATTGTTATTTGCTTCTTTGGCTTGCTCAATGCTCATGCCATATTTCTTTGCCAATGTCTCATGTATGTTCAATTTATTATTCTTACTTGCATTCGGATCTAATTCATAGCTACGATAAGCGATTTCAACTTGATCCCTTTCTGGAAACTGTTTTAATGCCATTTCTAGCCGTCTTTTACCTATATAACAAAATGGGCATACAAAATCAGACCATATTTCTATTTTCATTTATAACACATCTCCTAGCTTTAATCTTTTCATATTATAATAACACTCTCGTATGGAGATTATCACGAAAAGTGCTTCACATAATGTTAAGCTATGTGTTAAAAAGGATATTGATTTAACCATTGACCGCCATCCATTGTAATGCACTCACCATTAATATATGCTGCTTGTTCGGAAAAAAGATAATAAGCTAGCCCCGCGATTTCTTCTGGTGTTCCTAATCGTCCTAGTGGTACACTATGTAGTGTTCTTTTTGCAGCCTCCTCCGATTCCCAGAGTTTATCCGCTCCACCCGTTCTTTCAATAGGTCCGGGTGCAATCGCATTTACCCGTATTCCATATTTTCTTCCCCACTCAACAGCTAGAGTACGGGTTAAAGACAATACTCCTGCCTTAGCGGCGGCAGAATGTACGACACCAGGACCAGCATCCCAAGCATATGTTGCTACCATATTTAATATGCTTCCTTTTATCTTATTATCAATCCAATAATTTCCTACTGCCCTTGAGCAATAAAAAGTTCCATTTAATACAATATTTATTACAGAATTCCACCCATTCACAGATAACTTTTCTGCATGAGTAATAAAGTTTCCTGCTGCATTATTCACTAAAAAATCAATTCTACCAAACTGATCATTTACTTCTTGTACCATCCTGTCAACGTCTTCCGGATTTCTTACATCCATCTGTACAGTCAAAATATTTGAATGAAACTGCAGTAACTCCTTTTTTACATTTTCAAGGCGTTCTTCATTCCTTCCAGTAACAACAACACTCGCCCCTTCTTTTGCAAAGCGATACGCCATATGCATTCCCATTCCACTGGAGCCACCAGTAATAATTACAACTTTATCTTTCAATTACTTCTCCTCCTTCATGAATGAATATTCACTCATATTGTATCACGAAATGATTTTTAATACTGAAAATTATTTTTATTAAAACAATACACGAAAATTTAAGAATCAAAAAACAGTACCATATATAGCAGCCCTTTTAAGTGTCTACTCTATATGATACTGTTTTTAAAACGTAGATTCTATTTATCTTCCATTTTATTTAATAAAGATTCATTTAATTTAGTTAACGAACGAATGATTGATTTTTTTCGAGAATACCCTTTAACTGTCACCGTAATATCATTATATTCCGTATAAACCTGTCCCCAAGCACCTGAAGGAGAAAATCCATATGAAAATATTTTTAATACCCCTTTTTCGGTAGGAAAATAGATTATATCCAAATGCTCATGTGGTGTCATTAATGAAACCTCCCTTTTATAAACATCAAATGGTAACTTTCATTTTCATTTAAGCCTCTAAACTAATTATATAATAAAATAGTATGATTATAGTTACAATTTTAACTGCAAATTTATCCATATTTTCTAAACATACTTTAAAACAATTAAGGGATGTTCATTATGATTTTGAATTTTGTTGTTTCTTTAATTAAAAATCATTAATTTAATAATACTTTTTCTTCGATTTCTTTCGCACTAACCGGTCGACTAAAATAGTAACCTTGCGCTTTTTGACATTGAGCAGAAACAAGAAATTGAACCTGATCTTCTTCCTCAACACCTTCCGCAATAACTTCCATGCCTAAATTATGGGCAAGATGAATGATTGTTTTTGTAATTGCTGCGTCTTTTTCATTGACTTGAATTTCGCGGACAAAAGACTGATCAATTTTCAAAATATCAATAGGAAATCTTTTTAAATAGTTTAACGAAGAATATCCCGTACCGAAATCATCAACAGAAATTATTATTCCAATCTCCTTTAAACGATGCAGCATTGAAAGTGCAGCGATTGTATCTTCCATTGCACCTTCAGTGATTTCGATTTCCAACGCAGAAGCCGGTAATTTATTCATAAATAATGCTTTTTGAATGATTTCAGGCAAGTTTGTTTGCATAAACTGCTTTGGAGAAATATTAATTGCGACACGTATATCATAATAACCCTTATTACGCCAATCTGCTAATTGGGAACAAACACTCTGTATTACCCATTCTCCTATTGGAATAATTAGTCCTGTTTCTTCGGCCAATGGGATAAACTGTGATGGTGGAACATTTCCAAATTTCCTGTTTTGCCAACGTAATAACGCCTCAAATGTTGTAATTTTACCCGTTTTCAAATTTACTTGTGGCTGATAATGCATAACAAACTCATTCATCTCAATAGCTTTACGCAAGTGAGCTTCCATCAAAATATAATTTGGAAAAGCATCTTTCATATCCGAACGATAAAATCGAAAATGTCCCTTACCTTTTTCTTTTACTTGAAGAAGTGCACCATCGGCATTTTTTATTAAAGTTTCTGAATCCCGTCCATCTGCCGGAAACATACTTATCCCTATAGATGGTGTGACATAATAATCCTGTCCATTAATATCAAATGGGATATTAAACAAAGCTAAAATATTTTGTGAAAATCGATTGACTTCTCTTTTTTCATGGCCTGGCAATAAAATGACAAACTCATCTCCACCTAAACGGTAAACACGATAATTAGCTAGTTTTAATGTCCCTAATCTTTCGGCTGTTTGTTTTAACAGCACATCGCCGGCTTGATGGCCAAGTGTATCATTGAAATATTTAAAACGATCTATATCCATGTATAATAAAGCAAATTCACGCTTTCTTTGCTTTGAATTGGCAATTTCTAATTGCAAATGCTCCATAAGTGCTCGACGATTCCATAATCCAGTCAAATGATCATGCATTGCCATAAAATTCATTTTTTCGTGATTCTCCCACAGTTCGGTTAGATCACGAATAATAATGTAAATACCAAATATCTTTTCATTCACTACTATCGGTACAGTTTTTAATTGGGCATTTATCTTTCTTTCTTCATTTCCGATAAAAATACAATCACTTGTTTGAGGTTCTCCTACTAATGTATTTGTCATGACTCGAAAAATTTCAGATACACTTTTTTTGTCTACAAATTCATAAATCGAACGATTAAGCATTTGTTTCTCCGAATAACCAAACATTTCTTGACTTGCAGGATTTACATTTAATATTCGTCCTTTTTCATTCACAGAAAATATCGCATCTAAATTATGTATAATAAGAGATTGATATATTTCTGTACTCTCTACTAATTTTTTTTTCTCAAAAGCAGTATACGAAATATCTCTTGTCACCGAAACAATATAATTAATAGTATTGTCACTATCTTTAATTCCAGAAAGACGGGATTCAAAAATTCTTTTTCCCCCGTTTTCGGTTTCTATTTCATCCGTATAGATTACGGTATCGTTTGTTTTTAATACTTTCCTATAGTTATGGATTAAATGTTTTGCACGCTCTATCGGTAAAGCTTCTGTTAATAATTTGCCCATATCACTATTATGAAGATTAGCATGTTTTAATCCCTTTTCATTAGCATATACGTAGCGAAAATCTTCCCCTTGTTCCACTTTCATAATAAAAATCATATCTGAAAGCTGCGTAAAAAAAATGTCTTTAACCATTTTTTCTTCAAAAAGTTGTTCAGGATGTTTCATATCATTTATTTGTCTATTATTATTCTGATTCATAATCTCATCCTTTTTTTACCCTTGTTTTCCAATTAACCCATAAAAAATTTGTTGTATTTTCTCTATTTATGTCTATTTTACAAGGAAATAAGAAAAAAGAATAGGAACATTTAAAAAATAATTTAAAATGGATAAACTAAAATTTGGCCGGATTTTTTAAACCCGGCCTTTAAATTATTTGTTTGATATGAAAGACCACCAATTTCCTTTATGTCCAATTAGGAAAATGGGAAGTTTAATAAAATCGTTAATTTTCAGACAAGCTTTGCAATACAGTTCATTAGTAGTATAATATGGGTAATATTTTTATTTTTACTTTGCACAGACATACGAAGAATTACTTTGAAAAATATGAAAGGAGATCTTTTTTTGAATTCGCACGATTCCGCTCCATTAAAGCCTACAATTTTAAACCTTTCTCAAGCGATCTTTACAGTGAATCGCCATGCAAAGACTGCTACAAATCCAAAGTATTTGTATAAGCTTAAAAAAGCAACAATTGAAAAAATGATTATTGAAAAAAAGGCTAGTAAAGTAGGACTACACTTTTCAGAAAACCCTAAATATAGCAAACAACAATCAGATGTCCTTGTAAAATGTGGAGATTATACTTTCCATATTCCACCTTCGAAACAAGACTTTCAAGAACTCCCACATCTAGGAAAACTTGATCACTCATCTAAAAATCCAAAATGTCGAGTTCCGCTTAATCAAGCTAAACAATTATTGGAACGGTATACGGGTATCTGTGAGCTGCACCATTCACAGCACCAGCATCGGCAAAAAGCTACGAGACCCATTTTTAAAAAACTTGGTGAACGATATTAAAAAAATAAAATAACCAATAAAAATGGACTCTAAAGTAGGAGAGTCCATTTTTATTATGTCTAGGTCAAGAAACCTAACCCTTCGAGGGCACAAGGCGCCTTTGCTTTTCCTTTTGTCTAACTGCAGCGCCTAGCCTTAGCTTTTCTATATTATATGTTTGTCAATTTTTAATATTAATTCATTTATTTCAGGTTTGCTTACTTGATCATCTGCACCCACGACTTCACCCTTATGTCGTAAGCTATCTGTAATCAATGAGGAAAAAATAATGACTGGCACTTGGGACAGTTGCTCATTGTTTTTAACTTTTTTCGTAAAATGATGGCCGTCCATTTGTGGCATTTCAATATCTGTAATAATTAATTGTACTTCATCTAAAATATTCTTACCTTCAATAAGTATCGATTCTAAATAATGAAAAGCATCTTTTCCATTTTCGAAAAATTCCACATTTTCATAACCCGCTTCATATAATGTATCATGTATCAACTTTCTTAATAAGGAAGAATCTTCAGCAACCACGATTTTCTTAGATGAACGTTCCCTTTTACCAAGCTTTTTTATTTCATTTTTATTTATACCTGTATCCGGATTTATTTCGGTAACGATTCGTTCGAAATCCAACATCAATATCATATGGTCATTTTTCTTTATTACTCCAATTATTTGTGCCCCATCCCCTGAATATAAATCGGATGGTTTCTCGATTTGATTCCATGATATTCGATGTATTTGGGTTACGTTTTGTACTTGAAAGACTACTTTTTGTTTGTTAAATTCAGTAACAATGTATTTTTCATTAGAATTATCAGCCGATTCTCCAAGTTGAAGAACTTTTCTTAAATCGACAACAGGTAATACTTCGCCCCTTAATTGAATGATACCTTTAATAAATGGATGGGCATGAGGAATATATGTAACAGGCAATGGTTGTATAATTTCCTTAACCTTGATGACATTAATCCCAAAACTGTTGTTATGTATTTGAAATTCTATTATTTCTAATTCATTTGTTCCACTATCTAATAAGATTCCATTTGAGCTTTCCATAAAAGACGTCCCTTCACAGTTATTCATTGTAAATATATCATGAAATAGGTATATTGTCTGTTGTATAAGGTAATTTTGCAATAATTTCTCTTTTATTCTATTTGTGTCATGATAGAATATAAAAAAGTAATATAAAAGGATGAAGAAAATGGAACATTTACTTAATCAACAAGTGATCGATATTGAAATATCTGGCATTAGAAAGTTCTTTAATATGGTGAGTGATATTGATGATTTAATTTCATTTACAATAGGACAACCTGATTTTCCTACCCCGGAGCATGTGAAACAGGCTGGAATTAGCGCGATTAAAGAAGACTTTACTTCTTATACACATAATGCTGGTTACTTAGAGCTAAGAAAAGCAGCGAGCGATTTTGTTTTAAAAAAATATGGATTAACCTATCGTCCTGAAGATGAAGTCATTGTCACTGTCGGTGCCAGTGAAGCGATAGATATTGCCCTACGTACGATTTTAACGAAAGATGATGAGGTACTTTTACCCGGACCTATCTATCCTGGATATGAACCAATTATCCGAATATGTGGTGGTGTCCCAATCCATATTGATACTAGGGATTCACAGTTCAAATTAACAGCTGAAAAAATAAAACCGTTTTTAACTGATAAAACAAAATGTATAATTTTACCTTACCCTTCAAATCCGACGGGCGTAAGTTTATCTGAACAAGAAATAAAAGAAATTGCCTCTTTACTAAAAAGTAAGGATATATTTGTCATTGCCGATGAAATATATAGCGAACTCGTTTACGACAATGCCCACTATTCGTTAGCATCCGAATTAAGAGAAAAAACTATCGTCATAAATGGATTATCAAAATCCCATTCGATGACAGGATGGCGGGTTGGATTTTTATTTGCTGATCAATCACTTTGTAAGCATTTCTTAAAAGTACATCAATATAATGTATCCTGTATATCATCAATCTCTCAAAAAGCTGCTTTTGAAGCACTAACAAAAGGAATCGATGATGCTAAAATAATGCAAAAGGAATATTTTAAACGAAGAGAATATGTTCGTTCACGGTTATCGGAAATGGGACTGGAATATGTAAAACCAGATGGTGCGTTTTACTTTTTTGTTAAAATTCCGGAAGGTTTCTCTACTAACTCTTTTGATTTTGCTCTCGATTTAGCTAATAAGGCAAAAGTGGCCGTAGTTCCCGGAAGTGCCTTTTCCGAATATGGTGAAGGATATTTCCGTCTATCTTACGCTTGTTCAACAGAAGTTCTCCAAAAGGGATTGAATCGATTAGAAGCGTATTTAAATAACATGAGTTAATTACAAAAGCGTATCCCACAGCATTGTTGTGGGATACGCTTTGTCTAGCTCCAGCGCCTATCGACTAGAAAACTTCAGGACTTTTCCCTACGATAAGTCAACATCGATTTGCCTTGCATCACCCGCGTTTCCTTTATCTCAGTCAAAGTCCTTCCAGTTTTTACGTCGATGAGCAAGGCGCTTCCGCTTTTCTCATTATTGACCTTTATACTTTCCATTATTTTTACTTGCTTTTTCTTTCTTCGCCTTGTCTTTATGGATTTTATTTGCAGCTGCACTTCCCATTTCGTGTGCGAATTCTTCGTTTAACACAGACGAATCAAAGCCTTTTTTGTTTTTTTGATCTGCATCGTTTTTCTTCGTTCGTTTCGCCATTTATTCTTCCTCCAAACATAAATAATGTCAGACATGTTTAGTTTGAATAATTGGCTAAAAATTATTCCCAATACTTGATCAAAGCTTGTGTTCCACTATTCTCTTCACCTTTTTCGGACAATTGATCATAAAGTTTTTTCGCAAGTGAAAGTCCCGGTAGGTGTAAATTCATTTTTTCAGCTTCTTCTAGTGCGATTCCCATGTCCTTAATAAAATGTTTGATGAAAAATCCAGGGGAATAATCGTTCACTAACATTTTTGGGGCTAGATTTGATAATGAAAAACTCCCAGCAGCTCCCGCACTAATCGATTTCAAAACATTTTCTGGATTTAAACCGGCATTTTTCGCATATACAATTGCTTCTGCTACACCGATCATATTTGTAGCAATGGCAATTTGATTACACATTTTTGTATGTTGGCCAGCCCCTGCTTGGCCTTGGTATACAATATTTTGTCCGAAACACGATAGAATTGGAAATACTTTTTCAAAGATGGATTTATCTCCACCAACCATTACTGTAAGTGTTCCGTTTTTTGCCCCAATATCTCCACCAGAAACGGGTGCATCCAATGAATGTAGATTTTTTTCCTTTGCAGCATGGTAAATCTTTTTTGCAAGAGTTGGTGTGGATGTTGTCATATCAATTAGGGTGGCTCCTTTGCGAGCATGAGCGATTAACCCATCCGCTCCGAAGTAAACCTCTTCTACATCATATGGATAGCCTACTATTGTAATTACGACATCTGCACGTTTAGCAACATCTTTTGGCGTATCACACCATATTGCGCCATATTTGATTAACTCCAGCGCCTTATCTTTTGATCGATTATAAACAAAGATCTCATAATTTTCCTTTAATAAATGGTAAACCATACTCTTCCCCATTATGCCCGTTCCGATAAAACCAACCGATAATTGTTTAGTATCCATGTAAATTCTCCTTTAAAAATTTAATATAACAAAAAAAAGAACCCGCGAAAAACGGGCTCTTAAGAAAAGAATAGGGGATGTGAGAAAAAATCTCCAATTTATGCTTACTCTTATATTACCCTTTTAAAAAATATATAAACCAACCTATATTGATTTTATTTTTCCTCCATCTACTAGAAAACTGCTCCCCGTCACATAGGAATTAGCTTCAGAAGCTAAAAATACGACAATGTTTGCAAATTCTTCTGGTTTCCCATATCTTTTTAATGGGATCGTTTGTTTCTCCATTTCTTCGACTTCTTCAATTGATTGATTGTTTTTCGCGGCATTGATTTCATCCAAATGCTTTACACGATCGGTAGCAATCCGACCTGGTCCGACCGTATTTACTAATATATTATATTTTGCAAGTTCCATTGATAACGATTTAGATAAACCGACAATTCCCGTTCTGAATGTATTAGAAAGGATTAGACCTGGTATCGGCTCTTTAATTGAAGAAGAGGCGATATTAATAATTTTCCCGCCGTTTTTCTTTAATAATGGCAAACATTCTCTTATGACTCGTATGTAGGAAAGTAAATTAAGTTCAAATGCATTTTGCCATTGTTCATCGGATATTTCTTCAAATCCTCCGGCTGGTGGTCCACCTGCATTGTTGATTAAAATGTCTAACGAACCGTATTCACGTTTTAATTTGTCCATAACTGAACGGATTTGCCCTGGATCGGTAATATCACAGCCAATAAAATCGACTTTGCCAGTCCCAACTGTAGAAAGTTCCTCTTTAACTAACTTTAATTGTTCTTCATTTCTACTAGATAATAATACATTCGCTCCTTCTTGTACAAAAACTTTCGCGATAGCTTTACCTAACCCTTGACTTGAAGCGATAACCAATGCCGTTTTCCCTTTCAATCCAAGTTCCATTAAACATTCCTCCTTTTTATAAGTATAAACGATTCATAATGGTTGTTTCATTAATTTATAATAAAAAAAACAGACGAAATTTATCGTCTGTCAAAAGAAAATAGGGGGAAAAATGAGAAAGAAATTACTTACCTCAAAGATCTTACCTTCAATTAATCTTGAGATAATTAACTTTACCACCTATTTAAATCTATAAACCTTTTTCACTTTTACAACTAAATTACAATGAAGTAACATTCTTTACAGCTTCTAATACCTCATCATTTGTTTGAAGTTGTAAAACTTTTTCAGCTAATTTTTCCATATCGGATTTGTTCAGAGAACGGATTTGGGATCGTGCTTTTAAAATAGATGATGCACTCATCGAAAATTCATCAAGGCCAAGGCCAAGAAGAATCGGTATTGCAATTTCATCTCCTGCCATTTCTCCGCACATGCCAGTCCATTTACCTTCTTTATGTGAGGCATCAATAACCATTTTTACTAATCGTAAAATGGCTGGATTATATGGCTGATACAAATAAGAAACGCGTTCATTCATGCGATCCGCTGCCATTGTGTATTGAATCAAGTCATTTGTTCCAATACTAAAGAAGTCTACTTCTTTGGCGAATTGATCGGCAAGAACAGCAGTTGATGGAATTTCAACCATGATCCCAATCTCAATTTGGTCTGAAACCGGAATATTTTCCGCTTGAAGTTTATCTTTTTCTTCCAATAAAATTGCCTTTGCTTGGCGGAATTCATTCAATGTCGCAATCATTGGGAACATAATTTTCAAGTTACCATATACACTTGCACGTAAAAGAGCACGTAATTGTGTACGGAACATATCTTGTTCTTCTAAACATAAACGAATTGCTCTAAAGCCAAGGAAAGGATTCATTTCTTCCGGCAATTTTAAATAAGGAAGGTTTTTGTCCCCACCAATATCTAATGTACGAACAACAACAGATTTGTTCTTCATGCCTTCTAGTACAGCTTTGTAGGCTTCGAATTGTTCTTCTTCTGTAGGGAATTGGTCTCTTCCCATATACAAAAATTCGGTACGGTATAATCCTACTGCTTCACCGCCATTTGCTTGTACACCTTGCAAGTCATTTGGAGTACCAATATTAGCCGCAAGTTCTACATGATGGCCATCTTTGGATACAGTCTTTTCGTTGACAAGTTTTGCCCACTCAGCTTTTTGCTGTTCATACTTTACTTTTTCTTGTGTATATTGATCAATTACTTCTTGTGTAGGATTAATATGAACTTCACCATTTAATCCATCAACAATAACTAGATCACCGTTAGAAATATCTTCGATTGCAGTTTTTGTTCCCACTACAGCCGGAATTTCAAGCGATCTTGCCATTATTGCAGAGTGAGATGTTCTTCCGCCGATATTTGTTGTAAATCCTTTAACGAAATCACGATTAAGCTGAGCGGTATCGGAAGGAGTTAAGTCTTCTGCAACCACTATTACTTCCTCTGAAATCAGACTAGGATTTGGAATCTTAACATTTAATAAATGGGAAAGAACTCTCTTTCTTACATCTCGAATGTCCGCTGCACGTTCTCTCATATATTCATTATCCATTTGTTCAAACATCATAATGAACATATCAGTTGTTTCTTTTAATGCACTCTCCGCATTAATTTTTTCATCGTTAATTTTTCCTTCAACCGAAGAAATTACCTCTGGGTCATTAAGTACGAGAAGATGTGCATCAAAGATTGCCGCTTTATCTGCACCAAGCTTTTCATTCGCATGGTTTCGTATTACTTCAAGCTCAGAAGTAGCTGAAGCAATTGCGTCTTTAAATCGTTGAACTTCACTAGAACTATCATCAATTTGTTTTTTTTCAAATGATAGATCGGGTTCAACTAAACGGTATGCTTTAGCGATAGCAATTCCATTTGAAGCTGCTATTCCTTTTAATATTGTTGACATTATTCAGCTAAACCTTCTTTTTTCAATAATTCTTCAAGACTTTCTAATGCAGCTGCTTCATCGCTTCCTTCTGCACTAATAGAGATTTGAGCATCTTTACCAATTCCAAGTGACATTACACCCATGATTGACTTTAAGTTCACTTGTTTTCCGTTATATTCTAGTTGGATTTCAGAATCAAATTTACTTGCTGTTTGTACAAGTAATGTTGCTGGACGAGCATGAATTCCAGTATCTGCGATAACTTTAAATTGTTTTTGTGCCATTTTATAAATCTCCTTTATAAATAAAATATTATTGTTCTTATAACAAAATAAGCCACCTATTCCATTTCGTCAAATAAAATTTTATCGAAGTGAAATAAGACTATCCAATTGTTAAGGGTACCATGCATTTAACAAGATAACAAATCAATTGCTCACTCTTTATTATTACAAAATTTTTCACAAGTTATGAATTGGCTTCATCTAAGTCATGTAAGGGTTTTCTATCCTTTAATTGTTTTTTAATTATTTTATACTCATTAATAAATTGCTCTGCCTCTGTGATGGTGACATTTTCCATACCATAACGGACTTTTTCATACAAGTTAATCCAATTATTTGAACAACTTATTTCAATTCTTTTCAACCATTCACGAGCGGATTCTGATCCTTTGCGCCCAATATTTTTCTTAACAGCAATCTTTTCTAATTCTGATACATATTTTCTAATTTGATGTGTTGCTTTTGAATATGAGGGTATATTGATTAACTTTGAAAGGTCTTCCTCTGTCTTTTTTGCAAATTGTCGCGTTAATATAACTTCATCATTATCATCAGTCATAGGAGCTTTAAAGCGTCTAAACCGTATAACGGCCAAAATCGCTAAAACAGAAAAAACAATTAATATAATTACATAGAAATTATTTCCTTCCGAAACTTGCTTTTCAAGAATGCTCGTTACTTGATCATTTTCAGTGTTATCATTTATTATTTCCTCTTGGCTTGTTGGTTCTACATTTTTTACTTGTATTATTTTATCTAAAAAAGGAAATACTCGACCCAATAAAGGAATCAATTTTAGTAAAGCAGTAACAATCACTAGTAAACCTTCTCTTAACCCCAAGCTAATGACGACTATTATGCCTCCAATAATAAGTGGAATAATAACGGTGTACAATGCGACAGAAAGAAAAGCACTTTTCTTGGAAAAATTACTTAGAAAGTAATTTTTCATAAATGTACCATAGGACGAAATGAAAAATTGGAGTAATATAAGCAGTAAAATAGTGTCTATTTCAACTAATTTTAAAGGTTTGCCTATACCATAAATTAAAATTCCAACAATAATAGATATTAAAAGCAGTCCATTTTGATTATCATAATATTCATCATCAAAATCTTCTGGCAGCAACTTATACAATCTCCACTGACTAAAAACAATCATGATAACAAGCCCCCAAAACGGGATTCCTGCGAGAATAGACCCAATTATCATTAAAGGAATGGAAATAGAATAATACAATAAATTTACTTTATGCTTATTTCCCTTTGATAGCAGAAGGGAAATGAATACCGAAAATAACATAACAAGCAAAAACATCCAGCTTATTGTGTGAATCCCATCCTTTAATCGGATTGGAAACAAAAATAACACCAATAAAATAGATTCACTAATAATGGTCTTGAAGATTCCCACTATCCAACTTAAGCTTGTTTTTCTATTTGATATTGTTTCCATTCCTTCATGACTCCTTGTCCATTTATTGTATCCAATTTAAAAATGGTCGAGTTTTTCCTTTTAAAACTTAAAAGGATTCTATCAGTTTGAATAGCGCTTTCTCCAACATGAATAATGATTGGAAATGACATGTCTTTTTTTTCTATATCTTTTAACATGAATAGATGTGGTAAAGGAAAAGTATGAAATGACAACATGGATAACATTTCAAATGCTTTTTGTCTTTGAATTTTTCCTTCTCCTTCTGAAAGGTAGAAATATGGAATATCGCCATGAGTACGAACATTTATTGCAAAGGCAAATGCAATATTTTCTTTCACTGCTTGCTCAATTAAATAGGCCGTAAAACTGATTAATTCCTCCAAATCTCTATTAATTGAATGGCCATCAGAAATATTCAATACAAATAACCATGTACGTGCTCCATTGTTTGGAAATACCTTTGTTTGAAGTTTTTGCATCCTCGCACTTGCTTTCCAATTAATATGCTGGAACGAATCACCGTTAACATATTCTCTTGTACCAATAGGCTGCATAGGATCATAAAACAATGACGATGAAGTTTCTTGATATCCATGCAATAAAACAGGCTTATTTTCGATGTTATGAAGGAATTTTCTCAGAGGATAGACCAATTTTTTCTTTTTTATTATTTCATTATAATTAAGAACAACAGCTCCACTTCCAAATAAATGGTGAACTTTCACTTCAAGTCTATAAATACGGGATACGCCTCTTTTTATGGCCAAAAAGGGGATACGTACCTCGACCTGTTCATTGGTCCAAGCTTTAAAAGGAATATTCACCTCAATAAATGAACGATTTTTTATAAACGGATATGTTGTTGGTTCGATACAATCATCAAAAGAAATGGATAATGCTCCTTTTACAATTGGATATCCTTCGTTTACAAAGGTCAACAACCATTCACCTTCAGTATCGACGTTTAATCTTGTTAATTCCTTGTTATTATCAAAATAAAATTTTTCTCCTAATTTCCTAAAATAGAAATTATGTAAGTACAGAAAAACAGCTATAGAAGCCACAATAAAGAGCATCCAGCTTTCACCAAACAAAAATGCTATTGTGATTAAGAGAAATAAGAATGTGCGCATTAAATGCAAATTGCCTGTGATTAAAATTTCCTTATCCCATTTCATTTTATCGCACCGATTCTACAGGGGCTGGAATATTAGAAACAATATCCTCAAAAATCTCATCCACTGTATTTGTCAATGATGCCTCCATAGATAAGTACAAACGATGCTTCAACACATACGGGGCAACGATTTTTACATCATCAGGAGTAACAAACTGCCGCCCTTGAATAAACGCATGTCCTTGACTAGCTTTTAATAACGCTAATGCTGCACGTGGACTAGCTCCTTGATCAATAGCTGAATGCTCCCTCGTTTGCCTTGTAATCAATAAAATAAATTTTTCAACATCTTCACTGATTAATATGTTTTTAACTTCTTGTTTTAAATAAATCAACTCTTCTTTCGAAAGGATTGCTTGGACAGTTGATAATGGTTCTTCCTTTTGAAATTTTCTTAAAATATCTCTTTCTTCTTCGTATGTAGGATACTCTATCGATATTTTCATAAAAAACCGATCAAGCTGTGCTGCTGGCAGCGGAAATGTCCCTTGTTGTGATTCCACCTGATTTTGTGTAGCAATTACCATGAATGGTTCTTCTACTTTAAGGGTCTCACCATCAATTGTTACCTGTCTTTCTTCCATGACTTCAAGCAAACTTGATTGTGTCCTTGGTGTAGCTCGGTTAATTTCATCGGCTAGTAAAATATTCGTTATGATTGGTCCTTGTCTTAATTCAAATTGCTGATTTTTTGGATTAAAAAACTGCATTCCCGTCACATCTGTTGGTAATACATCTGGCGTGAATTGGATTCGTTTAAAATCACCATTGATGCATTTTGCAAATGTTTTAGCCAGTAATGTCTTACCTGTCCCAGGAACACTTTCCAATAAAATATGCCCGCCTTGAATTAAGGCAATGGTCAATAATTCAATATCTTTTTCCCGACCGACAATAACTTTAGCTATTTCTCTCTTTAATTCGCTTATTTTATTTTCCATCTGTAGTCCCCCTTGTCGACGTTTTCTATATAATACAAATATACCAAATTTTATAAAAATAGGCTATTATCAAAAAAAAGAGTTCTTTCAAAAGAACTCTTTGCACCTATTAGCTTCTAGGTACTTCCAAATATTTATAAATTACATGACCATTTCGTTGAGCTATTCCTTGAAAATGTTTAAAGTCATCCTGTTCCACGATAATTTTTCGCACTTCATAGAAATCAGCATTATCAATATATAATTCTTTCATTTCTCCCGTGCGGAGTTGATTTAGCAACTCCATTATTTTTTCCTGTGTCAAAAGAACCACACTCCATATCGGCGATACTAAACAAATCTTTTTTAAATTAACACATTCCTGTTCAATTAAAAAGGGAAAAATTTGTTTAAAAACTTGAAAATTTCTATAAAATGGTGCAAACTTAATAGAAGATATTAGAAAATTATCAATAAATAATCAATGCGAAATGGGGGACGTCAGATGAAAAAAGCCGATGTTGGAAATGTTATTGAATTTAAAAACGGTTTACGTGGCGTTGTTGAGAAGGTGAATGAAAACTCAGTAATTGTTGACTTAACATATATGGAGAATTATCGAGATCTCGAACTAGAAGAAAAAACAGTAATTAATCATAAAAATTACACCATCATTCAAGAATCAATCAACGCATAGAAAGGACTAAAAAAATTGGCTAGAATAGTCAATTTTTTTAGTCCTTTCTATATAAGTCAATTTCATTCTTAGAAAAGCGCAAGCGCCTTGCTCATCGACGTAAAAACTGGAATGACTTTGACTGAGATAAAGGAAACACGTTGAGCCTGAAGGGCGAATCGATGTTGACTTATCGTAGGGAAAAGTCCTGAAGTTTTCTAGTGGATAGGCGCTGGAGCTAGACAAAGCAGATATTTATTGGGAACATTAATCCTATAAAATTTATACTTTCTTATCTCAGAACAAATATTTTATTTCTTACTGTTATTTGTTAAAATTACTTTATAAATTGTTTATTATTGTTTAGTCGAGGGGAGATTACTTTCAAATGAAACGCAGCGCGACAGATATTAAGCTAATTCTAGGAATATTGTTAGCGCATGTATTGTTGTATATTACATTCAACGATAAATCAATATTTTGGTACATATATACTGCTGTATCTTTATTACTTATAAGCTATTCTATTGTTAATGAAAAGTCTGAGGATGATATATCTACAAAGAAATACTTATTTAAAGCTATAGTGTCCGGCATAGGCTTATATTTAATCTTTTGGATTGGAGACTGGTTTTTCTCCATTGTTTCTCCTTTCTTGGAGAATAAAGTAATAAAAACCTATCATTTACTTTCTCCGAAGTGGGTTTGGCATTATTTTGTTTTAGTATTTATTATGGCGCCTGGCGAAGAAATCTTTTGGCGTGGCTTTATTCAAAAAAGAATCATGAAACATATACAAGGCTGGATTGCCGTTTTAATAACCGCCATTTTAAACGCTTCTGTATTCATCTATTCAGGTAATATCGTTTTAATATTTGCAGCTTTAGTTGGAGGGATTGTGTGGGGAACACTTTATTTTAAATTTAAAAGTATCCCTCTAGTCGTTATTTCCCATTTAATTTTTGATTTATTACTAATAGTTGTTCTCCCACTTCATTAAACCTCAAAAAACAGGTTCAGAACAAACCTATTTTTTGAGGTTTATTTTGTCTTTTTTCACCCATAACAATATGATAAATAGTAAACTTATATAACCAAATAGTGGATATAAAAATGAAAGAAGCGTTCCGTAATTAATCTTACTTATTAACGTGACTACGGCAATGATCATCATATATATCCAAAACATTTTCAAAGAAAGATATTGTCGCAGTTGTTTTCCTAGACCATAAATATTCCCAATAATCGATGTGAAAATCTCTCCATAAATAATGGCTACATAAATAAAATAAATACTACTAAACGTGTTTTGTACAATAATTGCCATTGGGATATCATATTGGTTCACATTTGGCAGCATAACGAGTGTAATATGGCTGGATATTAGTATAAGTGTTAATAATCCCCCTCCGATTATTCCACCCCATTTGACAATCTCTTTATCATTTACTTCATAGGCTATAGGTACCAGCACAGCTTGGGCTAATGTTAAATTAAGAGCAGCATAGGAAAATGGGGAGAGGAAAAACCTCCATCCATTCTCTACTTCTGGTATATGAAAAAATATATTCGCAAAATTTGGCGCCACGATTGATTGTGTCATAATGATAAAATTAAATAGTACCATCATCGGTACTACGAACGAATTAACCGCAAATACCCCTTTTGTGCCAATAACCATAATGAGTATGGTTAATCCAATGGTAAGATATATTCCTATATTTTTGTCCAATCCCAAGTGGTCCTCAAAAACAGAACCTGCACCTGAAAACATAACTCCACTAACACCTAATAACATAAGCAACATAAATATATTCATCAGCTTCGCAATTCTTCTTCCAAATAAATATTGATTAAAGACCTCATATGAATGTGCCTTAAGATCAATCGCCTTTACCATGATTTTTGAGCCTAATACAATAAATAAATATCCTGCAATAAGAATAGACAAAATTCCGATAAACCCATACTTCGTAAAAAACACAACAATTTCCCTTCCTGTTGCAAAGCCAGCTCCAATTACCGTTCCAACGTAAACTGCAGCAATTTGACATGCACCAATCCACTTTTTCATTTATATCCCCTCACATTTGTTTCCACTACTAAACCATATGTACAAGCAATGAAAAATACGACAATAATATATTTTTTTAAATAGGTCAAAAAAGATCAAAAAATAGTTTACAAAATATAAAATTGGGTGTAAGATAAGTTCATAAGGTCAAAGATGGTCAAAATTAGCAAAGACCATCATTTTTAGATAAATAAGGTCAAAGTTAGTCAAAATCAAACTTTATCAAAATAATATTGCATTGCTATTTAAGGAGGAATGCTTTTATGAAATGTCAAAAATGTCAAATGAACTTAGCAAATGTTCAATTAAGAGTAAATATAAATGGTCACACACAGAATCTTCATCTTTGTTCCGAATGCTATCAAAATGAGTTTTCTATGAAAAAGACACCATTTGGTGGTATTCCTTCAATGAATGGATTTGAAGATATATTTAAAGGATTGGGGAATTCCCCTAAGGATACTGTGAACACTCAAGAAGCTCAACATACAGGAAATAACAGCTTTTTAGATAAATTCGGTAAAAATTTAACAAATATAGCGAAAGCAGGATTAATAGACCCTGTAATCGGAAGAGATCAGGAAATTAATCGTGTGATAGAAATATTAAACCGCCGAAATAAAAACAATCCTGTATTAATTGGTGAGCCGGGTGTCGGGAAAACAGCTATCGCCGAAGGACTTGCCTTGAAAATAGCTGAAAACAATGTTCCAGCAAAATTAAAAAATAAAGAAGTATATTTACTAGATGTTGCTTCACTAGTTGCAAATACCGGGATACGTGGACAATTTGAAGAACGAATGAAACAATTAATTACAGAATTACAAAGTCGAAAAAATATACTGTTATTTATTGATGAAATCCATCTTCTTGTAGGGGCAGGTTCTGCTGAAGGTTCTATGGATGCCGGCAATATTTTAAAACCAGCCTTGGCTAGAGGTGAGCTTCAAGTCATTGGTGCGACAACATTAAAAGAATATCGCCAAATTGAGAAGGACGCTGCATTAGAACGCCGATTCCAACCAGTTCAAGTGAGCGAACCGACTATCGAGCAAGCAATCAATATATTAAATGGATTAAAAGAGAAATACGAAAATTACCACCATGTAAATTATTCTGATGAAGCAATTAAAGCGTGTGTCAATTTATCACATCGTTATATTCAAGATCGTTATTTACCGGACAAAGCCATTGATTTAATGGATGAAGCTGGTTCTAAATTAAATCTCGCTATCGGTACTAACGATCGTGCGGATATTAAAGAACGGCTTGTTGAAATCGATTCCGAGAAACAAAAAGCATTAGAAAAAGAAGATTATGAAACGGCTGCGAAATTACGTGATGAAGAAGAGCAATTGGAAAAAACATTGAATACGGATGAAGACTCAAATCATTCCATCATTGTGGATGTATCACTTATCCATGAAATTATCGAACAAAAAACTGGAATCCCTGTCGGAAAACTTCAGGAAGATGAACAGAAAAAAATGAAAGACATTGAAGAAAATCTTGCAAAAAAAGTAATCGGTCAAGATGAAGCAGTGAAAAAAATCGCTAAAGCGATTCGTCGTAGCCGAGCAGGTTTAAAAGCAAAAAATCGACCTATCGGTTCATTCCTTTTCGTAGGTCCGACTGGTGTTGGGAAAACCGAACTAACAAAAACATTAGCCGAAGAATTATTCGGAACGAAGGATGCAATGATTCGCCTTGATATGAGTGAATATATGGAAAAACATAGTGTATCAAAATTAATCGGTTCACCTCCAGGTTATGTTGGACATGATGAAGCTGGCCAATTAACAGAAAGAGTGCGCAGAAATCCGTATAGCATTATCCTTTTAGATGAAATTGAGAAGGCACATCCAGACGTACAGCATATGTTTCTGCAGATCCTAGAAGACGGACGTTTAACAGATAGCCAAGGACGTACGGTTAGCTTTAAGGATACAGTCATTATCATGACAAGTAATGCGGGTGTAGCTACAAAAGAAATTCATGTAGGATTTGATCAAAATAATGCCATCAAAGAGACAAGTATCCTTGATTCGCTAGGAAGCTTTTTCAAACCTGAATTTTTGAATCGATTTGATAATATCATTGAATTTCATCCATTAAATAAAGAACATCTACTAGTAATTGTTGATTTAATGATTAATGAATTAAATGATTCATTAGCAGAACAACATATTACATTAGATGTGGAAAATGTAGTAAAAGAAAAACTCGCGGAATTGGGATATCATCCTGCGTTTGGTGCAAGACCACTTCGCAGAGTGATCCAAGAACAATTGGAGGATCGGATTGCGGATTATATTTTAGATCATCCCGATCAAAAAGAATTAGTAGCAACCCTTATAGACAATACAATCAGTGTGTCTATTAAAAATTAACCAAAAAGGAGAAAAGCAATGAAAGCTTTTCTCCTTTTTTTTATAGTTTGCTATCATTTACCTGATCTAGCCATTGTTGGATTGTACCAATGACAGATTCCACACAACCATCCTCAAATGGAGAAATAAGATTGGCCTCTTTTACTAATTTTGTAAACGACTTGCTTCCACCTTGTTTACATAGATGAATATAATCTTTCCATGCTTCTTCATGATTTTCTTGTGACTTCTTCCAAAATTGAAATGCACAAATTTGGGCAAGTGTATAGTCAATATAGTAAAATGGCGATTCATAGATATGACCTTGTCTTTGCCAGAATCCGCCCTTTTCGAGATACTCTAAACCATCATAATCACGATGCGGTAAATATTTCGCTTCAATATTTTTCCATGCTTGCTTTCTTTCCGCAGGGGTAGCCTCTGGGTTTTCATAAACAAAATGCTGGAATTCATCTACAGCCACACCATAAGGTAAGAATAATAAGGCACTGCTCAAATGGGCAAATTTATACTTATCTGTATCCTCTTTAAAGAATAGTTCCATCCAAGGATACGTGAAAAATTCCATGCTCATTGAATGAATTTCACAAGCTTCATGTGTCGGCCAACTATACTCCGGAATTTCAAATTGACGACTGGAATAAACTTGGAAAGCATGACCAGCTTCATGTGTTAACACATCAATATCACCTGAAGTACCATTAAAGTTTGAGAAAATATAAGGAGCTTTATAATTTTCAATATAGGTGCAATATCCACCACTCGCTTTTCCTTTTTTCGCCACCAAATCCATTAAATGATTTTCATTCATAAATGTAAAAAATTCATCTGTTTCCTTCGATAATTCAGCATACATTTGTTTACCATTATCAATAATCCATTCAGGGCTCCCTTTCGGAGTGGCATTACCAGATAAAAATTGAAAACTCTCGTCGTAAAATTTAAGAGAATCCACGCCAATTCGTTCTTGTTGACGTTCTCTTAATTTACTTGCAAGAGGTACTATAAATTCTCTTACTTGATCTCGGAATTTCGCTACCATATCGGCATTATAATCGATACGTGCCATTCGATAATAACCGAGCTCAACGAAATTTTTATACCCAAGTTTTGATGCAATCTCAGTTCTAACCTTTACTAATTCATCATAAATGCGATCAAATTCATCTTCATGAGCAACGAAAAAACCAAATTTCGCCTCTACCGCACTTTTCCTTGTTTCACGGTCTTTTGATTCCGTAAAAGGATCAATTTGTGCAAGGGTTCTTTCTTCCCCTTCAAACATAATTTTTGCAGATGCAATAAGCTTAGTATACTCAGATGTAAGTTTATTCTCTTGTTGCAATAAAGGAATAATCTCAGGGGAAAATGTTTTTAATTGTCCTTCTGCTAAATCAAAAAGCTGCTTTCCCCACTTATTTTCTAGTTCCAAGCGAAACTCGGAAGATACTAATGCTTGATAATATTCAGATGTGAGACCTTCTACTAAAGGCATAATCTCATCCATATAATCATTTTCGGCTTTATAGAATTCATCATTCGTATCAATTGTATGGCGAACATAGCAAAGATTAAACATCGTTCCTATTTCATTACTTATTTTATTAATATTTTTCATTGCTTCACTTTGCTCTTCAACACTTTTAGAAAGTTTAAATTTCTCCAGCTCTTTATGAAAAGATGCTTGTACTTCCTCAATATTCGGTCTTTTATATTCATAATCCTCAAATCTCACATTCATTACTTACACCCCACTAAAAATTATTCAATCCATAATTTATTCGCTATAAATAGTAAGATTTCCTCCTTTCCATATAAAAAAGCATTTCTTATGAAAAGAAATGCTTTTATTCTATCATGCTTGTGGAATATTTAATCCTATTTTTTTTAAAGATTCAATTGCCACTTCTTTTTCATCTGAACTTAGCACCGACATTAATTGATGAATCCGATTTTGGTGCCCTGGAAAAATAGATTCAATAAATTGCTTCCCTTCGTCTGTAATGTGAGCAAATGTTACACGGCGATCATTTGCACAACCTACACGCTCAATAAGCTTTTTCTTCTCCAGTTTATCCACTACATACGTAATACTACCACTTGCTAATAATATTTTATCGCCTATTTGCTGTAATGGCTGGTCACCTTTATGGTAGAGCAGCTCTAACACCGCAAATTCTGTCGGATTTAATCCGTTTTTCTGAATAAACTCATTTGTATATTCATTGACTGCACGAAACGCCCTTGATAATACTATAAATAGTTTTAATGATTGCTGAACTTCATTATCCATTCAATCCATTCCTTTACCTACATATTAAAATAATAAGATTTCTATTATTTTAATACAATTTATAATATGATAAAAGAGTAATTATATAAATTGAGGTACTTCCATGAAAAATAAATTTAAAAAATTGGCATTCTATTTTATTCCAGTTCTCGTCCCCGCTATTTTATTGACATTAACATATGGTTACTATAGCTATAAAAAAAATGTGGGAAAATCAATTATGCAGACGGAACGTAATGCATCCATTTACCAAAGACAGTTAGATCAGGTCATTGGGGAGACAATAAAAAGTTTAGAGGTTTTGGCAATAACATTTGAATCAAATTTCAATAATATTACTGATGTAAAAACAGCCCTTAATACAATGAGTGGAAAAGACCCACGATATGGAGGTATGTATTTTTTAGATAAAAACGGGAATGTCATTACTGGTACGAATGATTATTTGAAACAATATAATCTTAAAAATCAAAGTTATATTAAGACGATGTATCAAACTCATCAATCCGTCGTCTCAGACCAAGTGGAAACATTATCAAACAACAAAAAAGTTGTCGCCATTGTAACACCGGTAATAAAGAATAACGTCATACAGGCAATAATCGTTGCACATATTCGAACGGATTATATTGTTAATATTATTCAAATGTTAACTCCTAATACATTTGTTCATGTTGAAAGTGAACAAGGAGTTCCCATTTTTTCAACAAATGATCAATTAATTCTAAATCCGTCGAATAATTATGTAAGTACATCTCTGGAAAGGGTTCCTTGGAAAATCACATTAATTCCTAAACATCCAAAAATCAAATCCGTTTTTATTAATACTTTTATATTTTTCTTAATCATTACTACTGTTATTCATGTTGTTTATTTATTTTTTCATACATTGTCAATTAAACGACAAGCAGAACGGGAAAAACTTCAAAATGATTCGCAAAAGCTTGAACTTGTTGGTACACTTGCAGCTAGTACCGCACACGAAATTCGAAATCCGTTAACCGGTATTAAAGGTCTTGTACAATTACTATCAGAAAAATATAAAGACCCGAAAGATCAATTTTACTTTTCGATTTTACACAAAGAAATCAATCGAATCAATCAAATTGTTAATGAATTCTTAATACTCGGGAAACCTACTATTCAAAAAATGGAAAAAATCCATTTAGACCAAGTGATTAATGACCTAAACCCATTAATATATTCCGAATCAAATTTATACAATGTGCACTATTCCTATCAAATTAAATCTGAGGAAATTACAGTGCTTGCCACAATTGATCAATTAAAGCAAGTTGTCCTTAATATAACAAAAAATGCCCTTGAGGCAATGCCTAGTGAAGGCAAATTGATACTTAATCTAGAAAAGATAGATAGTCACGCATTGTTGTCTATTTCTGATAATGGAACGGGTATATCTCCAGAAAACTTAAAAAAAGTTTTCACTCCTTTTTTTACTTCAAAGGAAAATGGGACTGGACTTGGTTTAGTTGTATGTAAAAGAATCATTGAATCATTTGATGGAAGTTTGTCGATAAAAAGTGAAATAAATAAAGGCACGGAAGTATTAATTTCCCTTCCTATTTTTAAAGGTTAATCTCGGTTAGGAGATTAACCTTTTTAAATGGTGATGTATTAAACTTGAGGTGAGATAATAGAGCGTATTTCATTGATGATCAGTGAGGGTTAAACATGGTGTAATAATTTTTTAAATAGCATTTAATACGTTATATTTCACAACTCTCTCATTACTATGTTTTTTACTTTTATATATAATAAATGAAGATTCCTTGATAACGACAGGTTTCAAACTTCTATCATTTGATTGTTGGAATTTGTAGTATTCATTCAATAACGTGTCTAATTCCTGAGAGCAAAAAATAGTTTTATCATTTGTTAACCCATATCGTTTTCCAAGTTGTATCATTTCTTCCCTTTTTACTTGAATTCGCTTTAAATATCTTTTTTCTTTTATTGCATTGCCATAGGTATACACTTTTTCATTCTCCTTCAATTTCATTCTTATATCGATATTTTTCGACTACCTTTCGAATTATCGCAGGTATACACATAAAAGTAAATAGATTCGCAATATTAGACATTCTTTTTACAAATTTTCTTTATTTCTACATAGAACACGAATGTTTTTCGACATTTCTTCGTGATATTCCTCGTATTTCTACACTCTTTTTCATACATTTCTCTATTATAAATTCTATTTGAAGATAGATATGAATAATTTATCATGAAAACTATTAACATTGAGGTTTTGTGCGTACTCCTATAAAATATACTAGGATAGAATTAAAAATAATCTTATGCATATTTGAAAGAAGAGGTAATACACATTCATGAAAATCATTGCAAGTACTTTAAATGCAAAATACATTCATACGAATTTGGCCATTCGTTATTTAAAAGCCGCAGCCGCACCAGAATATAATATTGAACTAGCCGAATATACAATCAAAGACCCTGTGATGAATATCGTTTCTGATTTATTTACAAAAAAACCTGACGTCCTTGGGTTCAGCTGTTACATTTGGAATATTGAAGAAACGATTAGGGTCATCCAAATGTTAAAAAAAATTATGCCGGAACTAACGATTGTACTCGGAGGACCTGAAGTATCCTACGATACGACGTATTGGCTTAAGCGTATACCAGAAGTTGATTTCATCGTAATGGGTGAAGGTGAAGAAACATTTAAACAGCTCCTTAATGAAATTCAAGAAAAGAAAGATTTTAAGCAAGTTCACGGTATTGGATATATAGAAAATGAGAAGATCATTATTAATCCAATTCGCAATAAAATTGACTTGCGTGAGCTTCCATCGCCTTATCGATTTGAGGAAGACCTCCCCCATCTTTCAAAACGAGTGATTTATATTGAAACAAGTCGCGGATGCCCGTTTAACTGTCAATTTTGCCTGTCATCTATTGAAGTTGGGGTTCGTTATTTTAATCGTGAAAAAATTAAAGATGATATTCGTTTCTTAATGAATCACGGAGCAAAAACAATTAAATTTGTCGATCGTACGTTTAATATTAGTAGAAGTTATGCAATGGAAATGTTTCAGTTTCTCATTGATGAACACACACCCGGAACAGTATTTCAATTTGAAATAACTGGGGATATTATGCGGCCGGAAGTAATTGACTTTCTAAATGAACACGCTCCAAAAGGTTTATTTAGATTCGAAATTGGTGTTCAATCTACAAATGATTTAACGAATGAATTAGTGAAAAGAAGACAAAATTTCGAAAAGCTCACCCGTACCGTTACAATGGTGAAAAATGGCGGAAAAATTGATCAGCATCTCGACCTTATCGCGGGGCTGCCTGAAGAGGATTACCAATCATTCCGAAAGACCTTTAATGATGTGTTTGCATTACGTCCGGAGGAACTTCAGTTGGGATTTCTGAAGATGTTGCGTGGTACAGGTCTTAGAATCCGGGCAAAAGAACATGAATATATTTATATGGATCATGCTCCATATGAAATTTTAGGTAATAATATTCTATCATTTGATGACATCGTTCGAATTAAACAAGTAGAAGATGTGTTAGAAAAATATTGGAATGATCATCGCATGAATGAAACAATTGAATATTTAGTTACCAACGTTTTCGAAACGCCTTTCGATTTCTTCCAACAATTTGGTTCTTATTGGGAAGAACAAGGATGGAGCAGAATTGGGCATCAATTGGAAGATTTGTTTAGAAGATTGTTATCTTTCTTAAAAACAGACGAAGAAACACGTAAACATATTGAAATTATTGAAGGATTAATGAAATATGATTACCTTCTTAATCAGAGATACAAACCAAGAAAATCTTGGTGGGAGGATCGTGTTAGTAAGGATGAAAGAAACACCATCTTTACTGATATCAATGCGAATCCACAACAACTAGGTGAGACGTACAATCAGCTTCAATTAACCCAAAAAGACTTAAATAAACATTCAATTGTTGAAAAAATACCATTTAACTTACATCACTATCACACGACGAGAAAAATTAACCGTGAAGATAGTTATATGCTTGTTTACTTTGATCCAAAGACTGGAAAATCATCAATTTTTAGCACAAATAAAAAGTAGCCGCTTTATGCAGGCTACTTTTTATTTGTAGGAGACTTATCTTTGTTTTCTTTTCGTCCGGCGTCTTTAGCTGTTTCATAGAACTTAATTGCATTTAAGTCTCCGATTTCAACACCAAATTCTTCCCGATTATTGCCTTTATTATTTTTCTTCATTTTCCTTTACGGCCTTGTTTAGAATTACGGTTTGCATGTTTTGCTGTTTCTTCACCATTCGCAAATTCTGCTGAAAACTCGGCTTCTTCTACATTTCTTTTTGGTGTGTGACTATGTTTAACAGCAGCATTCACTTCAGCCTTACGTTTCGCCATGTATATCCCCTCTTTTGACTATTTTATGGTACGTCAATAGTTTTTTCCAAAACCATTTTGAATAAACCAAAAGAGATTATCCAATTATTAGTCGTTCTTTTGGATAATGATAATTATTCGACTGATCTCTTCCTCCCATCATGTACATTAACGAAACAATCCCTACTCTTCCAATAAACATTAAAACAATTAATAAGCATTTTCCAAATATCGTTAAATCAGGAGTAATTCCCAACGATGCCCCTGTCGTACCAAATGCAGAGCAAACCTCAAATATTATTGAAAGCAAACTTTCGTGTTCAGTTATGGATAAAAGAATAACCGAAACGATACAAATAAATGAAGCAATGATAAATACGGCTAATGCCTTTAATACATCCATCTCATGAATTTCCCGCTTAAAAATTTTTATATTCCGATTCCCTTTTGCAAAATGAATAATAAATAAAACAATAATTGCAAATGTTGTTGTACGGATTCCTCCCCCAACTGAACTTGGTGAAGCACCAATAAACATTAATCCGGACATAATTAACAATGTTGGTGAAGAGAATTGATTAATATCTGCTGTTAATAGACCGGCACTTCTCGTAGTATTCGATTGAAAGGTAGTATAGAAAAAGGCATCATACCAATCCTTTCCCTTTAAAAACAAATCTTTTTCTAACAAAAATATAGCGATTGTCCCAAAAATAAATAATATTCCATATGTTGAAGTTGTTATTTTAGTAAATAATGAAAAGTGAAATTTAGGAGCGTTTTTCTTACGTAATAAAAATTCTTTAAGCTCCAATAAAACAGGGAAACCGATTGCCCCAAGTGTGATAAGAATCATATTGATAAATTGTACAAAATAATCTTTAGCAAATGGTATAAGAGATTGCCCAGTCAAATCAAATCCTGCATTAGTTGTTGCACTAACCGACGCAAATAATCCATGTAAGTATGCAACTTTCCAATCAGAATAATAAGTTAAAAAATATGTCCCTAATATTAGGGCACCGATTAATTCAATCATTAAAATTAAAACCAAAATTAATTTCAACATTTTAACTAAACCTGAAAGATTTGTTTGGTTTTGATCCGTCATAATTAGTTTACGTTGTTTCAAACCAATCTTCTTTCCAAGGATTAACCAAAAAAACGTTGTAATCGACATAATTCCAATCCCGCCAATTTGCAAAATAAGCATTAATATAATTATTCCGCTTGTGGAATAGGTTTCTGATATATTTACTGTCGACAAACCTGTTACACTTACTGCACTCGCTGCTACAAAAATTGTATCGAGGACACTAGTGTGGACTCCCGGTTTATGTGCAAAAGGCAGACGAAGAAAGATTGAAGAGATAGATACGGTTAAAAAATAATAATAAACAATTAATTGAAACGGCGTTAATTTTCTTAATTTCGATTGTAAATAATGTCTCATTAAACAAGATTCCTTTCCAACCAATAAATCAATTTCTTACTCCTTCTAATATATAGAAGAATGGCGGCGATTAAAAGGAAAATTATTAACAAATACGTTTTAGAACTCCTTAACTAGATTACAACCTTTTACCATTCATGTTTATCACACTTATTAAACATAATAGTAATACAAGATTTTTATTAATTTTCGAAAGGGGTATTTTAAAATGGCAAGAAGCAGCAATAAATTATTAGTCCCAGGAGTAGAACAATATTTGGATCAAGTGAAATATGAAATTGCCCAAGAATTTGGAGTAAATCTTGGTTCAGATACCGTATCACGTGCAAATGGATCCGTAGGCGGAGAAATTACAAAACGTCTTGTAAAACAAGCACAGTCTGAGCTTTCAGGCAAATAAAAGTATTAGAAAAGCGCAAGCGCCTTGCTCATCGACGTAAAAACTGGAAGGACTTTGACTGAGATAAAGGAAACGCGGGTGATGTAAGGCGAATCGATGTTGACTTATCGTAGGGAAAAGTCCTGAAGTTTTCTAGTCGATAGGCGCTGGAGCTAGACAAAGCAGATATTTATTAGGAACATTAATCCTATAAAATTTATACTTTCTTCTCTCAAAAGAAAAAATAAAGAGTAATCCACTTTTAAAGTTGGATTTACTCTTTATTTTTGTGATATTTTCCATGCATGTTATGTGGAAAATTTCTTCTCTTTACTTTATCTTTATGTTTTCCCCTATGTTTCTGTATTTTTTTACTGGTGGCGGGATTCATATTATATTTATCTCTTCTATGTTTATTTTGATGATTATTGTGATGCTTTTCATATTTTCGGTATACATCATTGCTTTTTACATTTGATCGAATACCATTCTTTCGGTTATTCGCTGTTTCTTGATTCTTTATTTTATGATGATGGTTATGATGCTTGATAACTTTATTATTACGTTTAGAAAGTTTTCCTTTTTCTTGTTTATGTATTTCAGAAACGCTTATTTTTTTTACCGGTAACTTTTCTTTATTCCTGTCTTTATTTGGAGTTATTTGAATTTCATTTTCAATTTTTTTAATTTCAGTCTCTTTATTTGTTGGATTTTGGTCAATTGTTGATTCATTTTTTCTTTTTTTCTCTGCAATGAATTTTCCTGGAGATATCCCTTGTTTACGAGCAGTTTTTCTTTCTTTAATTGATCCCTTTACAACCTCAATCTTAGCTTCAATTTTTTTTGCAGCCGTTTGAACTTCTTTAATTTTACGATCAAGTAAATCATCCTTTGGTTGATTTTCTTTGTTAATTATTGAAGCGATGATAATATTCTGTTGTTGTTTTATATAGCCCATGGCAATGCATGTATTCATTATTGTTTTAGCAACAGTTGCAAAGGATTGATCCTTATCAAATTTCGTAGATGTTAATACCTTCTCACCTATCTCATTATACGCATTCGTCCGAATAACATGGAAATCTTTATCTAAAACAAACTCGATACTTGGATTCATATCCATTGTCACGTAAGCATATGCCTTATTTTTTTCAAATGGATTTAAGAACACCAATCCTATTATAAATACAGCAACAAGTCCTGATGCACATGACCATAAAGTATATTTGACCCGCTTTGCAGGTTTTCTTTCATATGTTTCAAAAAAAATTTCTTCCCCAATGTCGTATGTATTTTCGGTTTTCTTACCTTTAATGAATTCCCCTTCAGGAGTCAGCATGACCAAATGTTTGTTTTTTATTTCTAATATGACACCCTTTTTCATTATGATAACCGCCCTTTTACGTACTCCCTTAAATAAACAAAATCCAATGAAATAATTAAAGCGATGGCAATAATATATTTTCGATTACGTTCCAGTGTTTTTCGACTCACATTCACTTTACTTTCCAGCATTTTAATTGGTAATCTTTTTTTATCGTTCATATATTGTAAAAGCTCTGGATCACTAACCAATGTTCTAGCAACTTGTATTGCATTTATTCTTGCATCCTCATGTTTAGGTGAATGTTTAACTAAATCCTTAAATTTCAAACCAAATGTTTGCAAAAGGACAGAAAATCGACTAATCTCGTCTTTTCTTTTTTCATTATCGATGTTTCGATTATATTCATCAACAGATAATGTATTTTCAAAGGTCAGAGAATTTTCCTCTTCATTTAACCCTCCATCGAAGCTTAAATCCTTATATTTATTGTTACTTCTAAGATAATCAATTACTCTTCTCTTAATAATGACTTCTGCAAAAGATAAAAGAGAAGTACCTTTGCTTTGGTCAAACTTATGTATGGCGTCATTAAAGGCAATGAGTCCAATGCTAAATTCATCATCACTATCATTAATATAGTGCTTACATACTGAAGAAACAGTCTTCTTTACGAATGGCTGATAATCTTGAAGTAATTGATTTAATATGTTTTCATCACCATTTTGGGCTGATTGAGCCATTTCTTCTAATGACATTTGATTCCGTTCTTGGACTAAACAATTTAGCATGAAATTCACCTCATTATCCACTAATTATAGCATGGATGAGGTGTTTAATAAGTTTTCTATCTATTTACAAATTTGTTTCATCATACGTTTCGAAAAAACACTCCGATTTTTTGAGGGTTCAGAATGATAATAAATGAAAAAAAACTGTTGGAAATGATTAACATATCAATCCAACAGTTTTCATTTTTAGATTTAACTTATGCGCTTTGGCTTATTTGTTCCTGTTCTTTTTTTCGTGAAACTAAGTAACCACTTACCGCTATACCAACGAGAACTACCCAAAATATAAGTTTCCACACAAGTGATTCGGGAAAATGTTTATCTAATATATGCACACTTGGGTGTGCCAATGTAAATACTGCTAATTTTACTCCAACCCAACCAACTATTAAAAATGCTGCAGTTTCAAGGGTAGGATATTTTTGTAATAAATTCACAAACCATTTAGCCGCAAAACGTATGATAACTAAACCAATAATTCCACCAAGAAGCATGACTAAAAACTGTCCACCATCAATGCCGCCTATTTTTGTCCAGCCAGTTGGTCTCAACGTTACCGCTAAAGCTACAGCGGCTAACATTGAATCGATTGCAAAGGCTATATCCGCCAGCTCCACTTTTAAAACAGTCATCCAGAAAGAAGGTTCTTTCTTTTTCTCCTTATTTTTGATGTTTGTTTTACCAGTTTTGTGCTTTAAAATATGGTGTATCGCAATATAAAGCAAATATACTGCTCCTATTGCTTGAATTTGCCATACATTTACTAATAATGAAATTAAGAATAATGCTGTAAATCGAAACACAAATGCTCCAAGCAGACCGTAAAACAATGCTTTTTTTTGCTTTTTTTCCGGTAAATGTTTAACCATTACGGCCATAACGACCGCATTATCTGCTGCAAGGATTCCTTCCAGCCCAATTAAAATTAGTAATACCCATCCATATTCTAGTAGCATTGAAAAGTCCATATAAGATTTCTCCCCTTTTTAATTTTTGAAGATAATTGACGAAACCCTATACAGACAAAAAGACCTCTGCCTAATATAGGCAAAGGTCTTGCTAGACATCGTTCATGCCAACAAAGCCGATGGACTTAAAATCCATGTAATGACGACTTTGTTTTAAATGTTTAAGTCACAAATAAATGCTTTCGTGTCTTAAAACATTTAACGCTACTCCCCTTTGACATTCGTCAAAAGCTATTTAATTTATATTTCAAGTATAAAGGAGTTAGCGCAAATATACAACTATAAATTTTTCACATAGTTAATAGTCTTCCTTTTTCGACAATAAAATGATATAGCGAATGATAAAACCTATGAATAAACCAGGAATCAAGAAAATCATTGGTAGAAAGATGGGACCAAAAAAAATACTTTTCACCTTTACTATCGGTGAATACATTAGTCCGATCGTTACAAAATAAGCACCAAATGCAAATGGGAGATAATCATATTTTTTTGGTTTTTCCCGTGCAGCCTTATAGGCATCCCACATTGCAAACATATACAAACAAGGGTAAAACATTAACCATTGATAATCAATTATGTTGGCTGCTTCAGTTGTTTTCCCTAAAAAACTTAGCATAATACCTTTATTAAAATGACTGTTAACATTTATTATAAATTCAAGTCCTACAAATAATAACCCTTTGATATAGGAGCCGGATAAAAGTTGAGAAAATCCTGGTAAAGCAACACTCCACAGAATAGCTTCTAATGGTTCGTTTTTCTTCATAATTCTTAGGAAAATTCAGTAGTTTTTGTATCATTAAGCAAAGGGGTAAATTCCTCGTCCATCTCATAGGTTGTCATATTGTCAGGAAAGCTGTCGCTTAAATAGCCAATCCAAAAACTTGAAAAATCCAACTCTCTCCAGTCATTATTTTCCATATTCATTTCCTCCTATTCATAACCATATAATTACCAAATAGCGAATATTTATTCTTATACCGAGAAACAAATAAAGAAAATAATATCTGATTATGTAAAGTTGTTGGTTAGTGATGATTTAATGATCAAGTAATCCATATTTTTTTTTGAATCGTAGGAGTATTTTAATCCACGCTTTACCGAAAACGGCAAGAAAAAAAACATTCGATACAGCATGAGCTAGATCAAAATAAAAACTTGTTCCAAAGGAAGCAAGTATATGTGAAATTGTAATTTGTTCAATATTACCCATAAAAATCCATATATTCATAACCCATCCAAATAATATTCCCGAAATAAAACCAAATATATACCTACCAATTGACCATTTCATAAATTTTGTGTGACGTAGTAAGCCCGCTGCTAGTCCAATCATTCCCCATGAATACATTTGCCATGGTGTCCAAGGACCTTGGCCAAGAAAAAGATTTGATACTAGTGCAGCTAATGCACCGACAACAAAACCACTTTCTGCACCTAAGGCTAAACCCGTAATAATAATGACAAATGTCGTTGGCTGAACACTAGGAATGGACGCGAATGGAACTCTTGATACAGCAGCTATCGCTGAAAGTACAGCAAGTAAGACAAGCTCTCTTCCCGATATTTTTCTTCTTTCAAATCGAATAACAAATGGTAGAAACGTTAGAATAACGAATAAGACGCTAGCTAGCATATAATGATGTTGAATAAAAAGAGTTATCAAAATAAGCATGACGGTAAGAATAATCGCGGAGCTCATTAATATTACTTGATGACGCGCCATTTTGTCCTTGCCTCCTCCACCGTCAAAACATTTGGTGCACTGCTTCCCCTGATCATTCGATTAACTGTTGTCGTATAAAAAGTATTTCCAGAAAAAAAACTATGCACAGGTGCCGTTACAGTTATGTTTCCTTGGAATAGCATTGCACATCTCGTTGCATACTGTGCGGCAAATTCTATATCATGTGTTATTAACACAATCGTAACCCCTGATTTCCTTAAACGAATCAATAACTCACCAAATCGCTTTTTTGCTTCAGGATCTAAACCTTTTGTCGGTTCGTCGATGAGCAGAATTTTTGGATCAGGCAGCAATACTCCAGCAAGTGCTGCTTTTTGTAATTCTCCACCGCTTAAATCATATGGGTGTCTACTTGCTAGGCTAGATAATTGAAACCATTCAAGAAGTTCCTTCGCCCTCGTTTTTCCCTCATTTAGTTGATGATGTATAATAATTTCATCAAGTTCAGCTTCCACTGTATCATGTAAAAAAAATAACTTAGGATTTTGCGGTAAATACCCAATTTCTAATGGGTCATGTTTTTTTATTTTCTTCCCTTTATAAAGAATTGACCCTCTTTGAGGTCTTTCTATTCCTGCCATGATTTTTAAAAGGGTTGATTTTCCTGTCCCGTTTGCACCAACAATCGCGAGTGCCTCTCCCTCAAAAACAGAAAGTGACGAGCAATCTAGTATTTTTCGTTGTTCCTTCGTATATTGAAAATCAATATTTTTCAATTGCAGCAAAAGCGTGCCTTCTCTAATGTCTTCTTTACTTTCTGTAGATACCTCTTCAATTTCAAGTTTTTTTAGCCATACCTTTCCTTCTTTAACTGTAAGCGGAAGCTCTCCATTTTGTATATTTAATGAATGCTCCAAATATAAAATAGCAGGGCTAGGTAAGTATGAGTAGAGATTATTTTCAGCATTCTTACCAATCTGCAGTGTAACATTGCGGGGTGTGCTATCATAAATAACATTCCCTCGGTCGATTATAATCGCTCGATCGGCCAATGCAAATAATTCTTCCAAGCGATGTTCGGCAATAATAACGGTAATTCCAAATTCCTCGTTCATACGATGAAGCATTCCAATAAATTCCTTAGCTGCAACTGGATCTAATTGTGCTGTTGGTTCGTCTAGCAATAATACCCTTGGCTCTAATAGTAGGATAGAAGCTAAATTGACAAGTTGTTTTTGACCTCCTGAAAGCTCATATGTCTTTTTCTCCAACAAATCATCTAGACCAAAAAAGTGAATCATTTCAGCTACTTTTTTTCTCATATATTCAGTTGAAAAGCCCATATTTTCCATTCCAAATATTAGCTCTTCCATCACCTGATCCATCACTAATTGATTTTCTGGGTCTTGAAAGACTATGCCGAGCTCTTTTGCCGCTACTTCTGAATCTAACTTAAAAATTGGTTGGTCATTATAGTAAATATCCCCAGAAAACCTCCCATGGGGAGAAACTTCCTTTTTTAATAAACGCAGGAGGGTCGATTTTCCGCTTCCAGATGCTCCGCATAAGACAATAAAATCGCCTTCATTGACGCAAAATGACACATTGTCCAATGCAGGATGAGGCTCATCCGGATAATGAAAACTTACATTTTTCGATTCCAATAATGCCATATAAATGCCTCCCTACCTTCTATAATAAGTGGAAATCCGATGTATATCACAAATATTAAAAGAAAGAACCACTCCCTGCCGATTAAACCGATAGTTTCCAAAATCGGATTAATCGCAAGCACATTATCACCTAGATACCATCCATAAATTGATACACTCCCCAATAAGGTAATATATCCTAAAGCCAGCCAATCCTTTTGACGCATTTGATACGGGGTGTAGCGACTTCTTTTTTTTATCCCATACCCTCTCGCAGTCATTGAATCAGCTGTTTGGATTGCTTCTTCCAATGACCAAGTTAACAAAATTTGAACAAGCTGAATGCCACTTTTTGCACGCAATTTTAAAGGACCTTCTGTAACTGATAAACCTTTTCCTTTTTGAACCTGCTGAATTTCCTTCAATCTTCGATTTAACAAAGGAACGAATCGCATGGCTAACATAGCTAGTAATGCCCATTGAGGTAACCACTTTGAAAATAAAAAAAGAAATTTATTCGCAGTAATTACGAGATTATAAGAAGCGAATAATATCATTAAGCATAATAGCGAAAGTGAAAAAATAACCCCTTGAATAATTGCTTCAAGCATGATTGGATTTTGTCCAAGATAAAATAAGATATGTGTTCCACGATGATTAATAAGAGGATTTATGATTAAAAAGAACAATGAAACGAAGAGTAACATCCGCCACCATTGCCTTATTGCCTTTCCTTTATCCAAACTAATGTTTACACCAACTAGAATAATTGCTCCAATAAATAAAAACACTGGATGCTTTGAAAGCATAACCAGTGCCGCTGCCCCGATGTAGTAAAGAAAACATACAAAAGGATGAAACGATCGGAATCCTCTATTATTTTTTACTATAGTCTGTCGTATATATCCACTCAATTCGATCACCATTCTTTACAGTTACTGCTCCAACACTACGATCTAATAATACGCCATTCTTTTTAACTGTCCAACCGCTCATAGGTCCTAAATCAAATTCAAAAAGGTTCGCTATCCCTTGAACATAGGCGGTCGCCCCACTTCCGGTCACACTTATAGGAATTCCCTTTTCTTTGAGGATATTTCTCGTTACAACAAGTAATGTATCTCCCTTATTTATAGCTACTTTTGTTTGCGAAAGAATCGTTCCTGTTTTTTTATCCCCTCTAACACTTATCAGTACACTTGATTGTGGGTTTGTTACTTTTTTCGAATGATTGTTTTGCTGTTTTGCTGTTTCTTTTGACTGAGTCGTTTGTTTTTGATTCTCTTCTTTCGTTTCTTTACTTTTTTTGACTGTTACAGATTGCTTTTTTTCTGTATTTATCGTTCTCTTTTCGGTCGATGTTTGACTATTATTTGTATTTTTATCTTTATTTGTATTCGTATCGTTTTGGCTATTCTCTTTTTCTTCTTTCTTATTGTCACTTTCTTTCAATGTTGTTTTGGAAACAGGTGACTCTTTCTTTTTTTCTATTTCTTTACTGTTATCTTCTTCCTTTGCTATATCATTTTCCTTTGTATTACTTGCAGTAATGTCTGAAGCTTTGCTTCCTTCATTTATAGGTTTAACCTCATCCTTTTGACAACCTGCAATTAAAAAAATGATCAGAGATGTAAGTAACAATATGGCGAAAGATTTCAATATTCTCATTCGTTCCATCTCCTATGTTGATTTTGGATAAGCATAGATAATATACCTGTTCGGTGCATTCCCTATAAAATGAAAAGGATAACACGTTGTAAGGACAAGTTCTTCTTTAGGTGATGTTGAATGGATGATTGTTCGATCTTCTGCATCTACTACCTTTGTCCGGTCCACAATATAGGTGAAAATTTTGCCTTGAAAAGTAACTAGTAGTGAATCTCCTTTTTTTAACTCACCAAAACGTCTAAAAACTGTATCACGATGACCAGAAAGTACAATTTGATCCTTTTTCCCGGGAAGTGCCGATTTAAGAAAATGACCGACTCCCTTTTTAAGTTGTTCGTCAGACGTCCCTTCAATAATTGGAAGCTCAGCATTCAATGCAGGTACATTCAATATCCCTAAAATGTTTTTATCAACAGGCTGTACAGCCCTTTTGATTTCGTTTTTTTTGAGTGGATTTATTTGCGAGAGTTCCTTAGCTTGCTGAAGAGCCACCACTTGAGAGTGTTGGCCCTTCAAAATTTTCCAGCCACTGAAAAACACACATAATAAACCCGCTATTAAAAGAATCAGTGCTGAAATTTTTTTCATTTTTATCATACTCTCTTTTTTCGAGTATTTACATACAACACACTACCCAAAGTAATTAGGATTACACCAAAAATAAGTATATTGTATGAATTTGTCGCCGTATTTGGTAATCGTTCACCTTTACTAGTATTTTCTGTTTGTTGGTTTGAATTTTTCTGTTGATTATCGTTTTGTGTTTTTGGATGATCAGTAGATTTATCAGTAGGATTATTAGACGATTCAATTGTAACAAATTGATAGATCGAACCTTTTCCATCTAAATAATCATTGTAAGCAGTCAACCCTAATAACGCTTGCGCAGTTGCAATCGTATTAGATTCTTTGTCGCTACTAATATGTGCAAAGCCGCCATCTTTTTGTTTAAACGATAATAAATGTTGAACCAGATTCACTCCCGATTTAGTAAACTGTTTTCCATTCGGATCAACTCCGATTGCAGCTAAACCGATAATGACTTGTGATGTTGTTTCACTAGCATCTCCACCATTAACAGAACTGCTAAAACCACCGTTTTTATCTTGATTACTTGAAAGCCATGCCACTGCACTTTCAATAGCAGACTTTACTTTTTCTTGACTTTGATAAGGAGATAAAGCAGCAAGTGTCATGGCAGTAATGTCTACACTCGGACTATTCCCGGCTAAAGACCAGCCACCGTCTTTTAACTGATTTTTTAGTAAGTAATCCACTAGTTTTTCTCTTGTCCATTTAGCATCTTTCGGAATTTTATACTTTCCACTATCTACCGCCAATAATGCATAGACAATCCCATTCGTCCCCTGATTTGTCATCCGTTCATTTTCATAAATCTTTTTAATTAAGTTGTAACCGGCAAAATTAGTTGCGTCTTTGCCAGCAGCTGTGATTCCAATTGCTAATCTTTCATAATCAGTCACATTGCGGAAATTTCCTTCATTATCCTTAATATTGCTTTCGATATTATTCAAATAAGACTCCGGAACAGAGTGACCCGCCTTTTTTAGACCGACAATCTCGAATTCATTGACGCCGCCATTTTTTAATACATAATTAGCTGTGGATTTAAGCAAAGCTTCAATTTGTTTTTTTGAAATACTTGGCTGTGATTCATCTGTTTTTCCACCTGAATTGTTGTTATTATCAGGATTGCCATTATTATCTGGTTTCCCATTAT